>JAGAFL010000078.1:0-38938 GCA_017612595.1 Erysipelotrichaceae bacterium
CCTGCTCCTTGGCATACTTGTTGGCATGTGAGTAGGCGTTGATCATGAAGCACTTGCAGTCAGCGAAGGTGCCGCCGCGGTACTCGTCGCCGGCCTGAACGCCGGTTAAGCCTTCGCAGGCCTCAGCCGTCAGCTTGAAGGTCGGGATCAGCGTAATGCCCAGGTTGGTTTCGCCCAGAGCAGCCTTGGCGGTGTTGTAATGCCAGGCGCCGCCGATGACGGCGAGAACGCCCTTGTTGTCCTTGTCGAGGTCAGCGTCCCAGCCATCGGAAGAAGCCCACTTGAAGCCGTTGGGATCTTCGGCATAGGCCTGCAGCCATCTGAAGATGGCGATGGTGTCGTCGCCCTGAACGTTTGACTTGCCCTTGCTGCCGCCGGATACGGACTCAGCGCCTTCATAGATCCTGACGGTGGTGCTGTGGTCAGCAACCTTGGTAGCCAGTAAGGCGAATGACATGTTGAAGCCATCATCACCGGAAACGGTGATGGCCTTGGTGCCGGCCTTCTTGGCGGCCTCTCTCAAGCCTTCGAAAGTCTTGGCCTGCTCTTCAGTTACCAGCGCCTTGTTGTAGTACAGGAAGAGAGCCTGTGAAATGTAAGGAACGCCGTAGAGATACTGGGTGCCGTTGAGCGTGGAGTAGATGACGCTCTGGAAGGAAGCCGGGTTGTCGGCCTTTACCTGAGCGATCAGGCTTTCATCGGTGATCGGCTTGGCGCACTGGGTGGAGGCCAGCTTGCCGATGTTGTCGTGTGCTACGGTATAGATGTCGGCCGCGGCTGTCGGGTCATTGGTGATGGTGCCGGCGATGGAACCGGTATCCATGCCCTTTACCTCGATCTTGTAGCCGAAGTCGGGATGGCTGGCGACGTATTCGTCGCAGGCCTTCTGATAGAATTCAGCGGATTCCTCACCAACCCATACTCTGATGACACCGTCATCGGGCTTGGTGTTGCCTCCGTTTTCTCCGCCGCCGCCGCAGCCGGTAAGGGTCGTCAGCAGCATGAAGGAAATCATTAATAAGGTAATTATCTTTTTCATCATATTATCCTCCCTGATGTTAGTTTATTCCGTTATATGACGCCTGTTCGATGATCATCGTACCCGTCATATAATCAACAATGGTTTTGTACTTCCTGTTCAGCAGCATCTGGATCAGCCTCAGCACCACTACCAGCAGGAAGGTCAGCAGACCGGTAAGCAGGTAGAGAGCGAGAGAGTCAAACAGATAGGCGAACAGGAAGCGGGAAAGCGCCTGATGCCAGGCGGCTTTGGCCTGCCTGCGCTCATCGAAGAGCATTGTCCCCGTCATCATCCTGCCCAGGGTCGACCGGCGGCGGTTGGCCAGCGGTATGATGAGCAGGAAGAGGGCTTCGGCTGCCAGGGCAGCGTAGGCCTTCAAGACGTAGCCGTGCAGGTTGGCGGCCAGAACTTCATCCAGGTATTCCTCGTCGGCGCTGAGGGCAGCGCTGATGGCCTGAGAGTCACCGTGATACTGTTCGGTGATCTGCTGCTCAATGGCCTTGTATCTGGCGTAATGTTCATTATAGGTATTGGCCAGCGGCGTATTGACCAGCAGATAGGTCAGGGCCATGAAGACGATGAATACGGTGGTGATGTCGAATCCGTCTGCCGCGATCCTCTTGAGGATGTGCGGCCGGCAGTTAGGTTCTATGTCAATGGTCTTTCCGTTGATTTCCCTTTGCATGTTAGCAGATCTTCATGTCTATTCTGGTGGAGTAGACTGAGACGTCGCTGCTGTCAAAGGCAACTCTGACCTTGTCGGCCTTGAAGTCCTTATCGACATGGATGAGCAGCTCCTGGTTGTCGGCATTGACCTTGGCAAAGCGGATGTTACCGTAATCCAGGATCTCGGTCACCTTGCCGTCAAGTCCGGCCTCATCGGCGCCGACCAGGCGGATCTTCTCCCGGTTGACAGCGTATCTGTAGGTGTTCTTGTAGCAGTTGTCGCCGTCAATGGAGTTGATCTTGTAGCCCTGTTCGGGAGCGGCTTCCAGGACGTAGTCGCCGATGTTGTAGAAGAAGTGCAGGACGCGGTCGCCGTTTTCCTTGACCTCGGTCTTGGTGAAGTGGCCCAGCAGGGCTTCCTCATCAGCGATGGCTTCCAGAACGTTCTTTCCGTCAACGGCTACGTTGACCTTGTCGTTCAGTAAGGAGAAGTCGTACATGCTGCCTTCCTTGACCTTGTCGTCAACCAGAGCGAACAGGTAGCTGTCGCCGTTGACCAGGTAGGCGAGGTGCTTGTCATCGACATCTTCGATCTTGGCAACCTTGAGCTGGAAGTCCTTGCCCGGCACGATGGCGTGCGGCGGTACGCTGAGCTCGAAGCTGTCCTTGCCCTTCAGGGCATCCTTGAAGACAGCCGGCAGAGCGACGCTGTGATCCAGCAGTTCCATCTTGTCGCCAACATGCTTGGCGGTCAGAGTATTGTACAGCGGGATCTTGTTCATCAGCGTTACTTCCGTCTCGGCATCGAAGAAGTGGACCTTGTTGGGATTGGGAGTAGCGTAGACGACATCGCCGACCGCAATGTCGTTGGTGTCAACGACCTTGACGACGATGTTGTTGCCCTCATCCTTCATGGTGAATTCGCCCAGATGGTCACCCAGCTTGCCGTAGACGATGGTCTCGTTGCCGAGGTTCTCGACGTTGGTGACGATGAACTTCAGGCCGTCGCCCTTCTTGTTCAGGCTGATGTGCTCCGGACGGATGCCGAAGGTGACGGTGGTATCACCGTTCAGATAGCTCTTGTGGATCTTCGATACCTTCTCATAGGGAACGGTGACCTTGTCGTTGTTGGCGAAGTTGATGATCACCTTGTCGTGGTCCCTGAGCAGCTTGACATCAAAGAAGTTCATCTGCGGGGTGCCGATGAAGCCGGCCACAAACTTATTATAGGGTTCGTTGTAGAGGTTCATCGGGGTATCGATCTGCTGGACGTAGCCCAGCTTCATGACGACGATCCTGGTGCCCATGGTCATGGCTTCGACCTGGTCGTGGGTAACGTAGATGAACGTCGTCTTCAGGCTCTTGTGCAGAGCCGTGATCTCGGTACGCATGGTGGCGCGCAGCTTGGCGTCCAGGTTGGATAACGGCTCGTCCAACAGGAAGACCTTCGGATCGCGGACCAGCGCTCTGCCTAAGGCAACACGCTGTCTCTGGCCGCCGGACATAGCCTTGGGCTGGCGGTCCAGATAATCCTCGATGTCAAGCATCTTGGCGGCCTTCAGCACGCGCTGCTTGATCTCTTCTTCGGGCATCTTCCGGTTGCGTAAACCGAATGCCATGTTCTCATACACGGTCATGTGCGGATACAAAGCGTAGCTCTGGAAGACCATTGCGATGTCGCGGTCCTTTGGCTCCATGTCATTTACTAGCGTATCGCCGATGAAAAGGTCTCCGGCAGTTATCGTTTCCAGACCGGCGATCATTCGCAGCGTGGTTGACTTACCACAGCCTGACGGTCCGACGAAAACAATAAACTCCTGGTCGGCAATATCGATAGAAAAGTCATTTACCGCTTTGTGCCCATTCTCATAAACCTTGTAGATATGGGAAAGCTTTAAATTTGCCATATTCTCCTCCAATTCTATTTAATTGTTTCCTTAAACTATATTATATATCAAACTCTGAACAGTGAACCACTATTCAGCCTATTTTTATGCCGCTGCTGTCCAGAGCGTGCAGGATCGAATCGATGCCGGTCAGTAAGCCGTTGATCGTTCCCACCAGCCTGTCGTGGCGGTCATAAACCGAATAGACGTCGTCCCTAAGCGTCACTCTGCCGATCTTCTCCAGGGGGATATCCGCTTTTTTCAGCAGATAGCTTATGTGCAGCACCCCGTCTTCTATGTAGGCCCTATCGCTGACCATCGCCGCCATCACGGCGCCGGCAGCCAGGGTGACCACGGCCATCAGGATGCCGGCGAAGAGTGCCAGTCCGCTGCCGCGGCCCAGAATGAAGGCGGCCAGGGTGACGGCCATCCCGACGATCAGGCACACCAGAGTGAAGACAAACGGCTTGCGGTCGACCTCGGTGCTGATATCTCCGTGCCTGAACATCAGTCAGCCTTCTTCAGGACGATCGATTCATTGGTGCCGATCGTGATGGTTCCCGATACCTTGCCGTAAGAAGAGCGGACGTTGGAGTAGATGATCTGATAGCTGCCGTCCAGATCGTAGGGGGTCCCGGTGACCGAATGGATCACCAGCAGGTTGTCAATGCGGTAGCTGATGACGCCGTCAGCAGAGCTGACGTCCCGCATCCTTTCCTTGATCTGCTGGCGGCTGGCCAGCCGGAAGGACTCGTTGGTCCTGCGCAGCTCGATGAGTTCCTTTACCTTTCGGAAGGTGTCCAGATGATCGATCTTCAGGGAGTAGTCCATGACGTTGATGTAGTCGCCGACGTTGTAGGAGTTGCCCTCGTACTTGCCGGTGTCGGGGTCGTACTTGCTGCGCATGAAGTCCTCGCCTTCCTGAATGAAGGGCACGCCCTGAGCCAGGAAGACGATCGACTCGGCCTGGCTGTAGGCCATCGGCAGACGGCTTTCGTTCATCGTCTGGATCAGCTGGTCGTACAGCGTGTAGTTGTCGTGGCAGGAAACGTAGTTGAGCACCAGGTTGGGATCGATGTTCTGGGTCTTGACCGTCTCCTGAGAGAAGCGGCCTTCGGCGCACATGGCGATCAGCGAAGCTTCGATCGTGCTGCCCTGAACGTAGCCCTTGTTGGGGTTGTTTTCGCCCCTGGCCGCGTTTCTGATGACGTCATTGAAGGCGCCGACCAGCACGCCGCTGCCGCTGAAGTAATCCTGGGCCAGCGATTCCTGAACCGTCATCTGACCCCTGAGATTATCGGCGCTCTTGCCGGATTTCAGCTTGGAAGTGCCTCCGGCCCACGGTTCGCCGTAGATCATGATGTTTGGATAGATCGCTGAGCAGTCGTTGTAGATGTCGATCATCGTCTGGTTGTCGATCAGACCCATCAAATCGAATCGGAAGCCGGAGAGATGGTACTCATCGATCCAGAACCTGCAGGAATCGCGCATGAACTTGTTGACCATGTAGCGCTCGGATGCCAGCTCGTTTCCGCAGCCTGAGCCGTTGTAGAAGGCTCCGTTGGCCTTGGTGCGGTAATAGTAGTAGGGCACTAACAGGTTGAAGTTGGAGTTCTCGGAAGCGGCCGTGTGGTTATAGACGACGTCCATGTTGATGGACAGGCCGGCCTGGTGCATGGCCATGACCATCTGCTTGAATTCCCGGATGCGGACGTAGCCGTCATGGGCGTCGGTGGCATAGCTGCCTTCCAGCACATTATAGTTCAGCGGGTCATAGCCCCAGTTGTAGTTGGTCTTGCTCATCGCCGTCGACGGGTTGGCCTCGTCGACCGATGAATAGTCATAGAAAGGCTGGATCTGAACATGGGTGATGCCCAGCTCCTGCAGGTGATCCAGGGCGGTCTTGACGGTGATGCCGTTTCTGGTATAGGTCGTACCGTTAAGAGACAGACCCATAAAGCGGCCGCGGTAGAGCTCCGGCACGCCGCTGGTCTCGCTGATGGTCATGTCGCGGACGTGGATCTCATAGATCACCGCATCGACGTTATTGCCCTCAAAGGGTCTGACGTCCTGATCCCAGCCTTCGATCGTTCCGTTGAGCCTGGCGAAGTTGACGATCATGCCCCTGCGGCCGTTGACGCCGGCGGAGAGAGCATAGGGGTCGACCACTTCATTGGTGCCCTTGGAGTTGGTGACGGTGTAGGTGTAGTATCGGCCGTCCAGATCTTCGCTGACGGTATGGCTATAGACGCCCTTGTCGCCCTTGGTCATCTCATAGCTGGCCAGAGGCTGCCGGTCGGTCTCATAGTCGCCGGTGGCGTAGATGTTGAGAACCATGGACTGGCTGGTCGGCGCCCAGACCTTGAAGGTGGTGGCCGTGACCTTTTCGGGGTCATCGAAGCTCACGCCCAGATCATCGCCGTCATAGGCGTATTTCTCATTGAATTCGTCAGTATCGAAGTAATTGGTCATCATCAGTTCTACCTTGTTTATCCAGCTGGAATCGAAGCGGTAGCTGACCGTGACCACGTCGCTGAGGTCAATGTCATCCTTCAGTTCCAGATTTACCATCTTGAGAGAAGCGTCATATTCGCCCATCGTGAAGTCCCTGTACTCCTTGCCGTTGACGGTCATGGAGAAGCGGGGCTGATAGGGCTTGAAGTCGTTGGAGAGCGGCTTGAAGTAGGCGCTGATCACCTTGGATGAGCGCAGCATCGCATAGCTGATGATGCTCTTGAGTGCGTTTTCCTGGGTGTCGAACACCGTGGATTCGGAAGTCCTTACGTAGACGTTCTGGACGCCTCCGGGCGTCTGGGGCTCAATGTCGATGAAGCGGTCGCCGTCCGGGTCCTTGGACCAGGTGTCGGTGCGTACGATGAAGCCCATCTTCTCCATCTCCCGGTTGTCGGATATGACGGCCAGATCAAGGTCGGCGTAGACCCCGTAGTCATCATAGCCGGTGAAGTCATAGGCCGCGCCGTTGCCGCCGTTGGTCACGTCCCAGGCCCAGACGTTCCAGGGATCGTAACAGGCCCGGTCATTGGTGTTGTCGTCGTTGCGGCGGTAGTGCAGACGCACGATGCGGGTCTTTTGAGCCGGCATGGCCCCGTAGTCGGTGTCGTCCCGGCTGTACTTGGCGATGACGTTGCCGGCCGGGGTGAGCTCGACGGGTTTCTCATCCGGTCCTTCGTCAGCCTTGCAGCCGGACAAAAGCAGGCTGAAGATGAATGAGAACACCAGTAACAGAACAATGGTCTTTCTTGCTTTCATGTGATCACCATCCTTTTAGAATCCGGACATGTCGAAGAATCCCGCCTTCAGCATGTCGCCCTTGATGTCGGAGGACTGCTTGATGACGTTGGCATCCCACTCGTTCGGATTGGTTATTACGTAGCCCTTTTCAAAGACGGCTACCAGGAAGCCGGTCATGCCGGTGGTATCGACCAGAAGCACGCCGTCTTTAATTTCATAGTTTTTGCTCCAGCGTCCGGGTGACCAGCTCCAGAGGTAGATCTCGTAGTCACCGTTCAGATACCTGGGATCCAGGTTGATGACATTGAATTTGCCCTCTATCAGCTGGACCTGCCGGTAGGTGACGGTCTGCTCAAAGACGTTGACGCCCTTGCGTCCGTACAGATGCAGATCGACGATGCCGTCAACGGCGTGGCCGTTGAGGTTGACGGTGGCGCTGTCGGTAATGGGAGTCATATTGGCTTTATCGTCATTGAACCAGTAGCAGGCTTCATCGGCGTTTTTCACCGTAATGGTGATGTCCTTGTCGCCGGTAAAGCCGCAGTCCCGCTCGGAGATCTCCATCTGCGGATGGACGTCCTTGCTGCGGGTCAGGATGCATAAGCCGCTGGAATTGAACTTCACATAAGCCTGATGCTCATGGACGACGACCTTTTCACCGGTCAGAGCATCGTAGTAGTTGCCGTTATCCAGATGAGCAACGGCGACCTTGACGGTTTCTTCACTGAGGTCACCGACATTGATGATCAGGGCACCCTGGTCATTGGCGGCGATCTTCTCGTTGACATAGCAGTTACCGGATACCGATTCATGGCTTTCCGCCCCATAGAAGCGGTTGTGGAAGCGGTTGGCGATGGCCACGTCTTCACTCTCAAAGCCATAGGAACCGATCACTCCGACGGTCAGTTCGTCAGTCGGTCTGGCCAAAAACAGGCCGCCGAGGTCCTTCTTGGCAGCGATGACGGCCCAGTACTTGGCGATCCGGTTTTCCGGATAGTGGGTGCTGGCGGTGACGTATTCGTCATGGCTTTCCACCCAGGCGATCAGCTGGGAAGCGTCATCGGTCTTCAGGGAAGCGTTGAGAATGAGGCTGGGGTCCTTCTTGGCATAGACGGACTTGAACTGGGAGGCAAAGCCGTCGTCGGTAACCAGCATCATTCGGGTATAAAGAGAAAGCGAACGTCCGGAAGGTCCGCCCAGGATCTCGCCGTAGACGTAGAGGTCCTTTCCCGTCTTTTCCTTATAGTATTTCTTTGCTTCGCCGACGGTATTGTCCCAGAAGTCGCTGGGATAATTGGGGTCGCCGGAGGTCTCGATGTGCTTGGCGGCGTCAAAGCGGAAGCCGTCAATGCCGGCGTCGATGCATTCCTTCAGCAATGCCAGGATCCTTCCCTGGACATAGGGATTGGCGGTATTGAGGTCGGGCAGGTTGCCGTACTGATAGTACTGGGTCTCGGCGCCCGAGCCGGCCGCGTTGCGGTTGTGATGGAAGGTCAGGCCGTTGCCGTCGGTGTCTTCGTTGCGGTTATTGTAGAGCACCGGCTCATACTGAGCCACCAGGGGACTGACGGTGGGTGTTCCGTCGGCTTCTTTGCCTTCGTCATCGGTAGTAGCCATATGATTAGCCACGATGTCGGCCAGAATGCAGATGCCCTGTTTCTCGGCTTCGGCGCAGAGTCTGATCAGATCTTCCTTGCTGCCTAACGGCGAGTTGTCGCCGATGGAGAAGCTCAGAGGCTGATAGAAGGCCCACCAGGCGCTGCCGCCGCTCTTGGGCTGCTGAACGGGCATGGTCAGTACATTCTTGAATCCGGCATTGCGGATGTTTTCCAGATTGTCGTAGATTTCGTTGTAGGTCCAGTTGAACGCGTGCAGCGTCAGACCGTCCCGGGCGTTTTCCGGCAGGGCAGCGACATAGGTATCGGGGAAATCCTCATACTCCGGTATCTTATCGGCCTTGCAGCCGGAGGTTGGAAGAATCATCAGAATTGAGATGAGCAGAATGATCAGTTTTCTCATAATGGTCTCCTTTTTGAAACTATCGGCTGATTTTGACTTAAGAAAGGGACTCCACTGCTGTCAGTGAAGTCCCTTTTCCGCATGTTAAATGTTAATTACTGCTTTTCAGCTGTGATCTTGATACCACCGTCGAAGGTGATGGTGATCTTGTAAGTGCCGTCAGCATCAACAACGAGGTTGCCGTCGACTTCCTTCAGGTTGTCGGAACCGGCTACTGCCCAGCTGTTATCCCAGGCGCCGTCTGCACGGACCTTCCAGGGGCTGTTGGCATTTAAGGTGGCTACACCGTACCAGGTGTTGCCTTCGCCCTTTTCCATGGCGATGTCTTCGGTTGAACCCCAACCGGTGAATTCGCCGACGATGCCGTAGGTATGATCACCAGGAACGTATTCCAGGATCTCTTCGTAGTCGATGCCTTCCATGGCCTGCTTCTTGATCAGAGCAACGCCATAGCCGGGAGCGCCGGCAGCGGAAGCATTGGCATACTGAGCGATGACTACGGTGTATAAGCCAGCGCCGCCGATGACGACCGGGTTGTCAGCCCATGAGAATCCCTTCTCATCTTTTTCTTCCTGCCATACAGGATAGAAGATTGTCTCCGGAGTCAGAGCTTCGACATAAGCAGTCTTGGGGTCTGAGATCCACTGGTCAACGCTGTAGACCTTCAGATCGCCGTCGGTCTCAACACTGCACTTGCCGATCTTTAACGCATAGGAGCCGTTGGCATTGTAGAGCTTGCCGTCCTTCATGCACTTGGTGTTCCAGCCAGCGTCGTTGACGCCGAAGATCAGGTCGATGGTGTACAGGAACTTGACTTCCTTGCCCTGCAGGGTGTTGTAGACGCCTTCGTCAATGGCCTTGACATCTTCCACAGCGATGGCGGTCAGAGCTGACTTTTCGAATAAGGCAGCATCCTTGTCACCCCAGCCGTTGACAGTGCCGTCAGCCAGCTCATGCTGTCCGAGGGCTGCCCATAAGGCATAGGAGTCGTCCGCTAACGGTTTTGCCTTCTGGCTGCAGGCAGCCATGGAAAGAACCATTAATACGGATAATAAAACTACCAGTAATTTCTTCATAATTTTCTCTCCTTCTGTTTGGAAACTCACATTTCCCTTACTGATTTTTATTGTAGCACAACTGCGAGGAAGTGTGTAATTATTGTGAAATTTTTTCCTTTTGGGACATTTTCAGCACACCTGAAGGCCGATTTTCGCTTTCAGGACCCTTACATTTGTTATAATGAAGTCATAGAAGACACCGATCATACGGAGGAATAATTATGGATTACATGCAGAAATACGAACTCTGGCTGCAGAAGCTGGAGGACGGTGATCCGCTGAAGCAGCAGCTTCTGGATCTGAAGGGTAATGATAAGGAGATAAAGGAGAGGTTCTATCAGGATCTGTCCTTCGGCACCGCCGGCTTAAGAGGCAAGGTGGGCGCCGGGACCAATAACATGAACTACTATACCGTCGGAAAGGCCACCCAGGGCATCGCCGACTACATTAAGGAATATGGTCAGCCGGCCATGGACCGCGGCGTGGTCATCGCTCATGACCCCCGCCACTTCTCCAGGGAATTCAGTCAGCTTACCGCCGGCATACTGGCCGCTAACGGCATCAGGGCTTATGTCTTCCCTGACTTGAGGCCGACCCCGCAGCTGGCTTACATGGTCACCTACCTCAACTGCATTGCCGGCATCAACATTACCGCTTCCCACAACCCCAAGGACTACAACGGTTATAAGGCCTACTGGGAAGACGGCTGTCAGGTCTCCAGCACGGTTGCCGATGGCATGACCGAAAAGATCAACGCCGTGGACCTGTTTGAAGACGTTAAGAAGTATGATTTTGACAAGGCCGTTGAAGAGGGCAAGGTCATCGTCCTGGGACCTGAATATGACCGCGCCTATCTCGATCTGGTTGAGAGCATGTCCATTCACGGCGGTGATGAGATCGACCTGGACATTCCGCTGGTCTTCACCCCGCTCAACGGCGCCGCCGCCATACCGTTTGCGACGATGCTGCAGGACCGCGGCTTCCGCAACTGGCAGATCGTTGAGATTCAGAAAGACCCGGATCCCGACTTCACTTCCGTTGGCTATCCCAACCCCGAAGATCCGCATGCCTTTGAAATCTCTGAGCAGGTCGGACGCGAGTTCGGTGCTGAACTGCTTATGGCCTGTGACCCGGACGGTGACCGCTTTGCCATCGAGTTGAAGAATGATGACGGCATCTATATTCCCTTAAACGGCAACCAGACCGGCTACCTGCTGGTCAACTACATTCTGGAGGCTCACCGGACTGCCGGAACGCTGCCTGAAAAAGGCGCGATGGTCAAATCAATTGTCACCTCAACACTTTCCAGCGAAATCGCAAGATCCTATGGAGTTGAAATGTTTGAATCGCTGACCGGTTTCAAGAACATCTGCGGACGCTACCCCGGACTTATTGAAAAGGGATATGAGATTCTGTTCGGCTATGAGGAATCAGTCGGCTACGCAGCCTGCCCGCTGATCCGCGACAAGGACGGCATTTCCGCCGGCATGCTGGTAGCTGAGGCGGCAGCTTATTACCGCAAGCACGGAAAGACACTCTGGATGGTACTCAATGAAATTTACGATAAGTACGGCTGGTGCGCTGAATATGAGCCCAACATGATCCTGGAAGGTCTGGAAGGCGCTGAACGCATCAGAAGAATGATGAGTTATGTCAGAGAAAACCTGCCGGAAGAAGTTTACGGTCATAAGGTCGTAAAGGTAATTGACTACATTAACGGTTATGAAGACATCCCCGCTTCCAACGTTCTGCGTTTCTTCCTGGATGACGGCAGCTGGTTTGCGATCAGACCTTCGGGAACCGAGCCGAAGATCAAGTTCTATTTCTATGTCCGCGGCAGCAGCCGCAAGGAGGCTTATGACCTCTGTTACAGGATCAAGGACGAGATCTACGCTCTGGTCAATTCCGTTGAATAACTGCGGAATCAAGGCGGAGAGATCCGCCTTTTTTCCTGCATTTGCCCTGAAGGAAGGGGCTGGTTTATAATGTCCATAGAAGACGTGCGAGAGCGCCTGTTACCTTCCTTTTACTTTTGTCCATAAACGAATAACGAGGTAACACATAGTCTTCTGCCTGCCGGAGATACAGCAGGCATTTTTTGTTTCTGGTAACATTATCGCCGGCCTTGGTTTATAATGAAGGCAGAAGACGTGCACTGCGCCTGTTACCTTCCTTTTATCCATTCACGATCATCCGGTAACACATAGTCTTCGCCGAGCCTGACGTTTTCCTGTCAATTCTGTGTGTTCGAATCACACGTCAAGCATCCTTTTATCCATGGAAAGGCTGGCAGGAAAGCCTGCTTGAAAGCAGTCGGGCTTATTTTTGACTTCAGGCCCATTAACATAGATTAAAAAAATGAATGGAGGTATGATCATGTCTCAGTATTGCAGGAATCTTCTGGAACAGCTCCGTCTGGCCGTTTATGAGAAACCGAATCATGAACTGACGGATGAAAGGCTGCAGAAAGCCGTTACCGTCAACGCCGAGCTGCAGAATCTCGGATACACTCTTACCGCTCAGGGCGTTGCCCAGCTGGCCGGTTCGGACAGCCTGGAAGGCTTTCTGGCTTCTTTCCGGGACCTGATCCCCGATGTCTCAGCCAAGCCGATGTATCCCGACTTCCCCTCGCAGGTCATGAACATGGAGGAAGCGCGGTTCCGCTTCCATCAGCTGACACACTACATGAGCACTTACGGCGTTGAGCAGCTTGCCCGGTTTTTCGGCCAGGATTACCAGGTGAAGAGAGGCTGGCTGCCGGAAGTGGACGATACGGAAAAGTCCGTAAGCGATGAAGCCCTTCTGAAGGCCAGGACGATCGAACTGATCACTACCGAAGACGCTTACCGTCTGCCGGTTGAAAGACTGCTGAAAAAGGCTGAGCGGCTGACCGCTCAGGAACTGGAGATCATCCGCGTGGCTCTCCAGTTTATCGACGTGACCGCTCTGGAGTATGACGTTCCCTTCAAGCAGAACATGATGCCGGTCTTTTATGAACTGTTCAGGCTGGACGATAACGAAGCGTTCCAGAAGGCCGCTTCATCTCTGTGCCAGCATACCGGAGACGTGCTCAAGTGTCTGGACTACGTTCTCACTCACAGCAAGTACCATTTCACTTCTGCCCAGAAGAACCGGCTGGTCAGCCTGATCGAGAGCTATCCGGTAGAAGACTGGAAGGCCAACGTCATCCTGACCAACAGAAAGGCCAGAAGGACCGTCAAGGTTCTGGAATACCTTTCCTATAACCGCTTTTCCCGCTCAGAAGAACATAAGGAAGTCGTCAGAGCCCTGCGCAACGGCGAGCTGACTTCCTGGGAAGGCCAGGTCAAGGCCATGCTGTCCAGGGGCGAGGAAGGCGTCGTCAGTTTCATAGCTCAGCGGCCGGGCATGCTGCTGCGCTGGACCAACTGGCTGCTCAAGCTCGGACTGGACCGTCAGGAGATCAGAAACAGCCTGCTGGAAAGAGCTCAGGATCTTTCCACCCGCACCCTGATCTTTGCGGCTACGCAGCTGGGACGCAGTGAAGAAAGCCTGAAGAGCTATGAAGTGCTCCGTGATGTTCTCCAGCGCAAGCTGCAGCTCATTGAGACTCCGCTGGCCGGAAAGAAGGTCTTCATTGATGAAGGCCGGCTTGACCTGGCGCATTCGATGCTGCTGGCCAAGGGCGATGAAGCCGGCTATGTCCGTAACGGTCTGGCCTATAAGATACCTGAAAACGTTGATTACATACGCTTCTTCGTCTACTGGAATGACAAGGAGCGAGTGGACATTGACCTGCACGCCAGCGGCAGCACGAGGGACTATGATCAGCTGTACATTGGCTGGAATACCGATTATAAGAATGACTGCTGCGTCCACAGCGGCGACATCACCCACAGCGACGCTGCCGAATACGTGGATCTTAAGCTGGACTCCCAGGTCAATGAGATCCAGTTCAACATCAACCTGTACGCCGGCAAGCCGACCTTTGATCAGATCGGCAAGTGCTTTGTTGGCTTGATGGCTGTCAAGAAGACCGGCACCAATGTCAAGCTGTACGATCCCAAGAACTGCTTCTTCTACAACGACATCCGCACCAGGACCAGGACCATCAACTACGGATACGTAAACGCCGTGGGACGTTATCTGTGTCTGGATGGCACGAAATCCGAACAGCAGTGGATGGAAGGCGCTTATTCCGTCAAGGACCATACGACTTCCCTGCTTAATCTGGAGACTTATCTGGAAATGCTGCTGGAAGGTCAGAAAGCGGAAAGAGTCAGTACACGTGAAGAGGCTGAAACTGTACTGGTCATGGAAAAACCGGAAGCGGAAAACGAAATCAGCCTGATCGACTGCGATTTCTTCATTGAAAAATAGAAGCCGGCACCTATTTCCGTGAAGAGCAATGATAAAGACATAAGAAAGAAGAAAGCGGGGAAACCTGCTTTTTCAATGAGAAAAGGAAATACAGAATTCAAGCGGAAAAGAAAAAAGAACATTGAAACTTGAAATAAATTATAGTACAATATAATCAGAAAAAAGGTACACGTGAAGAGACCTCCACGGCAGTCGGATTTTTACAGTTTTTCCATTATAGAAAGGTTTACAGGAGGAAAAACAATGTGTACCCTAAATGAGAAGTTTCCGGAAAATCTGGAAGAAATCATGGAGACAATCAAGGAGTTTACCCTGCTTGATGATGCCTTCATGTCGGTGGTCTTCAATGACAACACCGAACTGACCGAATATGTACTCAGAGTGATACTGGACAGGAATGATCTGACAGTTACCAGTGTCAAGAGTCAGTACATTTACGGTAACAGTTTTGGCCATGGCGTCCGACTTGATGTTATGGCAGTCGACACGTATGGCAACCGCTATGACATTGAAGTTCAGCGGGCCAAAGACCCTGACCTGTTCAAGCGTGCCAGATATTATCAGGCATTGATGGACAGCAAGTCATTGGGCAGCGGCGAGAAGTTTAAGAATCTCAGCAATTCGTATATAATATTTATATTAGATTACGATCTGCTGGGAAAAGGTCTGCCCATCTATCATGTGGAATCAAGATTCAGGGAGATTGACGAACCGTATGATGATGGAAGCAATGTCATATTCGTCAACGGAACCTACCGTGATACCAGCAATACCATAGGCTCACTGATGCACGACTTTTCCTGCAGTGACTACCGTAGCATGGACAGTGAGGTCATCAGCAATACCATCAGGGACTTCAAGAGTCCGGGTTCAAAGGAGGCAAAGAAGTTGAGCGAATTGGTTGAGAGAATATTCAGAGACAGATTCGAACAGTTGAAAGCTGAGCATGATGCTGAAATGGAAAAGGAAAGACAGGCTCGTCTGAATGCCGTTCAGATGCTTCAGGAAACAGAACAATCACTGAAGAAGAAAGAAGAAGAAATTGAAAAGCTGAGGAAGGTTCTAGCGGAGCATGGCATTGACTGTGAAAATATGATACTGCACGATTCAGACTCTTCAGAATATGTAGACAAATGAAAGAGAACAAAAGGGACCTGTTAACAGGTCCCTTTGGTCAGGTAATTAACGTTGGAACTACTTCTTTTCCAGCAGTTCCTTGATTTCCGTCAGCAGCTTGGCTTCATCTGAGAGCTTGGGTTCTTCCGGTTCAGCCGGTTCTTCTTTCGGTTTCTTCTTGAGAGAAGTGAAGAACTTGACGAAGGCAAAGATGCAGGCAGCCATGATCAGGAAATCGACGACATTCTGCAGGAAGAGACCCCATCCGACGCTGATGGTATTCTCGCCGACGGTAACGTCAGTTGACAGACCGGAGAGGTCGATGTTTCCCAGCAACAGGGAGATCAGGGGAGTGAGGATGTCATTGACCAGTGAGGTAACGATCTTGCCGAAGGCTCCGCCGATCATGGTACCAACAGCCATATCCAGAACATTGCCCTGAACGGCAAACTCCTTGAATTCATTGAACAGTTTTTTCATACAAATGTCCTCCGCCTTTATTCTAGCACAAAGGAAGAAGGTGGAGGTATGTTATAATGAAGGCGGTGATCAATATGTTCAAAGCAGTTATATGGGATCTGGACGGCACGCTGCTGTATACCCTGGAGGATCTGGCAGACGCCGTTAATTATGCGCTTGAGAAAAACGGCTATCAGCCGATTACCCTGCCGCAGACCCGTGCCCGCATCGGCAACGGCATCGGCAGGCTCTTCGCCCTTTCCGTTGACGGAGGTCAGGACAATCCGGACCTGCCGGCCATCAGGAAGGATTTCAGCGACTATTATCTGCCGCACTGTCTGGACAAGACGGTCCCCTATCCCGGCATCCCCGAACTGATCCGGGAACTGAAGGAAAAGGGTGTTAAAAACGCCATCGTCTCCAACAAGATCGACAGTGCCGTGCACATTATCGACGAGCATTATTTCCCCGGGCTGATGGATGCCGCCATCGGCGAGCAGGAAAACGTCAGAAGAAAGCCCGATCCTCAGAGCGTCTACAATGCTCTTGAGCTTCTGGGTGTAAGCTGTCAGGATGCCGTCTACATCGGTGACTCCGATGTCGACGTTCTAACCGCCCGCAACGCTCCGATGGCTTCAGTGGCCGTCAGCTGGGGCTACCGCGACCGTGATCTGCTGGAAAGCTGTGAGCCGGATTTCCTGGCTGACAGCGCAGAAGAACTGAGGGGGTATCTGTTATGCCGTTAAGCATCATTCACGGAGACATTACCGAGCAGAAGTGCGACGCCATCGTCAACGCCGCCAACACCTGGCTGCAGGCCGGCGGCGGTGTCTGCGGAGCCATCTTCGAAAAGGCCGGCCGTCAGCAGCTTCAGCAGCTGTGCGATCAGATCGGCGGCTGTCCGACCGGCTCAGCTGTCTATACGGACGGTCTGCAGCTTTGCCGCTACATCATCCATGCCGTCGGTCCGGTATATCAGGACGGTGAGCATGGCGAACCTGAACAGCTTTACAGCACCTATGCCAGTTCACTGGATCTGGCCGAGCAGCTGAAAATCGAATCCATCGCCTTTCCCCTTATCTCCTCGGGCATTTACGGCTATCCCCGCGATGAAGCCCTGCAGATAGCGGTCAAAGCCATCGGCGATCATCTGGAAAAAAGCGATCTGGATGTCCGGCTGATGATCTACGATGAACCCTCCGGCTACCTGAAGTGGCAACAGCGTCAGATGCTGAGCTTCTGGCACAAACGTCAGGATGAGGAGACAACTGCCAGACGGAAAGTCATGAGCGATCTCAAGCAGATGGAAAGCCAGCAGTCTTTCGCCTTTACGGGATTTGCCATGGCCCCGGCAGAAGAAAGCAAGCGCCGGGAGCCGGCTTATCAATCGAACATCACGGACAGTGACCTCAGCCTGGATTCAGCTGAAGGCTTCCGTCAGCCGGAGGACAGTTTCTCCACCGCCCTGTTAAAGCTGATCGACCAGCGTCAGATGCTGGACCCTGATGTCTACCGCCGGGCCAACCTGGACCGCAAGCTGTTTTCCAAGATCCGTACCGATGCCTCCTACCAGCCCTCGCGCAATACTGCCATTGCCCTGGCCATTGCCCTGAAGCTGAGCCTGGATGAAGCCAATGAGCTGCTGGAGAAGGCCGGTTACCGCATCGGCCATTCCAGCATGTTTGACATCATCGTCGAGCACTGCTTCCTCAACGGCATCTACAACATTCACGAAGTCAACGAACTGCTGTTCGTCAACGACCAGAAGACCCTGGGGTCCTATGGTGACTGACCGGTAAAAATGTCGCCTCTGAGGCGACCTTTTACTTTCTCATGTCCTTTATCATGAGTGTGTAAAGAAGGAGGACATGAAAATGAAGAAGAATGACAACAGAATTACCGAAGTAGCGTTTGTGCTGGACAGAAGCGGTTCAATGAGCGATCTGGTTGAGGATACCATCGGCGGTTTCAATTCCATGCTCCAGCAGCAGAAGGAAAAGGACGGCCGGGCCTACATCACCACGATGCTGTTCAATCATCAGTTCGCCTGGCTGCACGATCACCTGGATATCCATGACGTCAAGAAGATCACCAGAAATGAATACTTCACTTCCGGCTGCACGGCACTTTATGACGCCATCGGTCAGACCATCAGCCGGATCGACAACATCACTGCCAACGAGGCGGATGCTGACGTGATCATGGTCATCATTACCGATGGTCTGGAAAACTCCTCCCGGGAGTTCGAAGGCGGAAAGATCAGAAAGATGATCGAAGCCCGGAAGGAAAAGGGCTGGGAATTCCTGTTTCTGGGAGCCAACATCGATTCCTTTACGGTGAGTGAGGGTCTGGGAATTGACAGAAGCCGTACGGCCAACTGGCATGCCGACCGCCAGGGCGTTGGCGTCAGCTATGAGACCCTCGGCTGCGCGATCAGCAGTTTCAGAGAGAGCAGAAAGCTGGCGGAAGAGCCTCTGCAGGCCATCAATGACGACTTCAACAGCCGTTAGCAGGCAAGGCTGATAACTTGTAAACAGCCGGCAGAAGGACTACAATAAATACAGTGCATAGCCATGCATTGTATTTTTTTACGATAAGAAAAAAAGGAGGAAGGAAATGTTCAGACTGGTATTCAAATATACAACTGATCACCGCAGGGAAGCAGTCCTGACTCCTGTTTTTGTCATTCTGGAAGTCATTCTGGACGTGCTGATCCCCTATGTCATGTCATTGATAATCGACAAGGGCGTCAACAACCCGGCCGGAAGCGACATCGGCTACATCTACCGCATGGGCGCCATCATGGTGGGACTCTCCGTTCTGGCCATGATCTGCGGCGCCATCGCCGGCCGGCTGACTGCCATCGCGTCGGCAAGCTTCATCCGAAACGTGCGCATGGCGATGTTCAGAAAGGTCCAGAGCTACAGCTTTGCCAACATTGAGAAATTTGAAGTTCCCTCGCTGGTCACCAGGATGACCAAGGACATGAGGGAAATGCGCATGGCCTACGTGGCCATCATCCGTCAGCTTTTCCGGGCTCCGCTGAACCTGTTCTTCAGCGGTCTGATGGTCTATCTGATCAACCGGAAGCTTTCGACGGTATTCTTCGTGGCCCTGCCGATTCTGGCCGTCGGCCTCTATCTGATCGCCCATACCGCCCATCCGCGCTTCCGCGCCCTGTTTACCCGCTTTGACGCCATGAACGGCTCCCTGGAGGAAAACTTCATCGCCATCCGCGTCGTCAAGACCTTTGTCAGGGAGCAGTATGAGAAACTGAAGTTCGCCGCTACCAGCGACAACGTCACCAGTTTCCAGCGCCGGGCCGAGAAGATCGTCATTCTCAACGGCCCGCTGTTCAATCTGGTCACCTACTGCTGCATGATCGCCATCAGCTGGTTCGGCGGCAACATGATCATCCGTAATGAGATGACCACCGGACATTTCATGAGCTATCTGTCCTACATGCGCAACATCCTGTTCTCGCTGATGTTCCTCAGCAGCACGCTGATGCAGATCATCTTCGCTCAGGCCGCGGTCGACAGAGCCAATGAAGTGCTCAATGAGAAGATCGACATTACCGATGAGGGCTGCGATCCCGACCTTCAGGTCGCCGACGGCAGCATCGACTTCAATAACGTCAGTTTCTGTTACGATGCCGAAAAGCAGAAGAAGGCCCTTGCCGACATCAGCCTGCACATCGATTCCGGCGAGATGGTCGGCATCATCGGCTCCACCGGTTCCGGCAAGACTTCGCTGGTCCAGCTGATTCCCAGGCTCTACGACGTTTCCGAAGGAAGCCTGACGGTCGGCGGTCACGATGTCAGGGAATACAGCCTGTACAATCTGCGCCAGGCCGTGGCCATGGTGCTGCAGAAGAACACCCTGTTTACCGGGACCATCGAGGAAAACCTGAAATGGGGCAACAAGGATGCCACCAGAGAGCAGGTCATCGAAGCCTGCCAGTGCGCTCAGGCCCATGACTTCATATCATCCTTCCCGGATGGCTATCAGACCGATCTTGGCCAGGGAGGCGTCAACGTCTCCGGCGGCCAGAAACAGAGGCTGTGCATTGCCCGGGCGCTTCTGAAGAAGCCCAGGATCATCATCATGGACGACTCGACCAGCGCTGTCGATACCGATACGGACAAGCGCATCCGCCAGGCCCTCAGGGAAAGACTCAAGGGCATGACGACCATCATCATCGCCCAGCGCATTGCCTCGGTCATGGATGCCGACAAGATCGTCGTCATCGATGAAGGCCGGATCGCCGACTGCGGCCGGCATGAGGAACTCATGGAAAGAAATCAGATCTATTCCGATCTGTTCTATACGCAGCAGAAGGGGGTGGCCGAGTAATGAGCGAACTTAAGTACCGGGCCTTACGGACCCCGAGAGCCAACGACATCCCCAAGACGGTCAGGCGGATCTTCAGCTATCTGAACCGCTATCCGGCCGGCATGTTTCTGGTATTCAGCTGCCTGATCATCTCCGCCCTGGCATCCGTCGCCTCTTCCTATTTCTTCACGCCGATCATTGATAAATATGTCATTCCCTATATCGGCCAGGAGAATCCCGATCTCAGCGAATTCGTCAGGATGCTGATGCTGATGGGTGCCATTTACCTGACCGCCGTCATCGCCACCTGGACGTGGAACCGGCTGATGTCCCACGTAACCACCGGCGTGCTCAACGACGTGCGCAAGCAGCTGTTTGCCAAGATGCAGGAAATGCCCATCAGCTTCTACGACACCCATACCCATGGCGAGCTGATGAACTTCTATACCAACGACGTTGACACCATGAGACCGCTGCTGGCGGAGACTCTGCCGACCGCCTTCTCGACGCTGTTCAACATCGTCGGCGTCTTCTTCATGATGTTCAGGCTGAACCTGTATCTGACCGTGGTAGCCGCCATCAGCATCATGTTCATGGTGCTGATCACCTACGTGCTGGGCAAGAACGGCCGCAAGTACTTCATCCAGATCCAGCGGAGCATCTCCAACATCAATGGCTACGTTGAGGAAATGTTCCAGGGTCAGAAGGTCGTCAAGGTCTTCAACCACGAGGAAGAAGCCGTGGCCGGCTTCAAGAAGTACAACGACGAGGCCTTCCATGCCTCGGTCATGACCAATACCTATGCCGGCATGCTGATGCCGATCAACCAGAATCTTTCCTACATCACCTACGCCGTGGTCGCCGTTCTGGGCGCCAGGCTGTGCATCGAGGGAAAGATGTCGCTGGGCATTCTGTCATCCTTCCTGCTGTATACCAGGCAGATCGCCGGACCGATCTCCAACCTGTCCCAGCAGTTCAACGGCATGATGATGGCCATCTCCGGAGCGGAGCGGGTCTTCAACATCATCGACGGTCCCTCGGAGATCGATGAGGGCATTTACGAACTGGTCAACGTCCGCTATCAGGACGGCAAGCCGGTTCAGTGCGAAGAGATCACCAACGATTACGGATGGCTCAATCCCAACAGCGGCGAGATCATCCCGCTGAAGGGCGACATCCGCCTGCATGACGTTACCTTCGGTTACGAAGAGAACAAGACCGTCCTCAAGGACGTCTCTCTCTATGCCAAGCCGGGTCAGAAGATCGCCTTCGTCGGCTCAACCGGAGCCGGCAAGACAACGGTTACCAACCTGATAAACCGCTTCTATGACGTCAATGAGGGAAAGATCACCTATGACGGCATCGACATCCGCGACATCAAAAAGGCCTCCCTGCGCAACTCGCTGGGCGTAGTACTGCAGGACACCAACCTGTTCTCCGGCACGGTCATGGACAACATCCGCTACGGCAATCTGACCGCCAGCGATGAAGAGTGCATCGAAGCGGCCAGGCTGGCTAATGCCGACAGCTTCATCAGGCGTCTGCCCAAGGGCTATGACACGATGCTGACGGCCAACGGTGCCAACCTGTCCCAGGGCCAGCGTCAGCTGTTGAACATCGCCCGGGCTGCCGTCGCCAATCCGCCGGTTCTGATTCTGGATGAGGCTACCTCTTCCATCGATACCCATACCGAGCGGCTGATCGAAAAGGGCATGGACAAGCTGATGGCCGGACGGACCGTCTTCGTCATTGCCCACCGTCTTTCCACCATCCGCAACTCCAACGCCATCATCGTGCTGGAGCATGGCGAGATCATCGAACGGGGCAACCACGAGGAGCTTCTGGCCAACAAGGGCCGCTATTACCAGCTCTACACCGGCAAGGCTGAACTCGATTAAACCGTAATGAAAGGACATCGTCGATGTCCTTTTTCTTTTCCTGTTCTGATGTCCTAATTGCCGGCCAGCAGGTAGTGGTATTCCTCCAGCGTCCAGTCATAGGCATTCATGACGGTGGCGGCCTGTACGCCGACGTAGCGGAAGTGGCAATCCGAGAAGGTGATCTTGGTAAGATATTCCCTGTTCTGGGGATAGCGCAGCACGAATCCGTAGTTGTGGGCGTTTTCCAGCATCCACTTGTAGGCTTCGGAAGTGCCGAAGTCGTCCTTTTCCTGGCCCTTCTCCATCAGCTCGACGGCCAGACCGGTCTGACTTTCATCAAAGCCGGCTCGGAAAAGGAAACTGTCGACCATCTGATGATTGTCGCCGCTGTCATCCAGAGCCTGCTGATAGGCTGCCTGGATGGTGGCGTAGGAGCGGTAGCCGCTGTAGATCAGGATCTGCTTGCCGGTTTCCGCCAGGCAGTCATCGGCCATCTGGCAGAAATTCTCATAGGCCTCTTCGACCAGCTGAGCCGGTCCGTAGCGGTAATTGCCGCTGACCTCAACCAGCCTCAGCGGCAGGTAGGAGGCAGCCAGCTGATGCGAACGGTTGACCAGCATGGTGATGTCGCTGGCTTCGACCTTATAGGGATTACGGACATCCAGGGCGGAATAGTCGGTGATCGCCGTGACGTCCTTGTTGGCGTTGACCTCGCTGATGCTCTTGGCGACGGTCGTGGACATCCTGCCGTTATAGTACATCAGGTAGCGGGGCAGATTGTCGATGTTGAACAGTTCGCTGCTGATCATGCCGTAGAGTTCGTCGTAGAAGCGCATGAAGCAGAGGTTGTTGAATCCGTCATCTCCCAGCCGGCTGACGATCTGGCAGATCGTTTCATTGTCGAAGCCGTTGGCCAGATAGCGCAGATAGTTTTCCGGCATGGTCAGCTGATTGAGAGACAGGAAATAGGGGAGTGCCTCAGCAGGCAGGCTGTTGGCCAGCTTGATGCCTTCGGCAAGTCCGTATCCCTTTTCCAGGATGCCTTTCAGCGCCGGGATATTTCTGATCTTCTCGTAATCGGCGACGGATTCGATCGTCTCGTTATCCATGAACTCATGCATCTGGGCTACTTCCTCAACGGTGTAGCTCTTGGCCAGGGAATTGACGATCCTGGTCAGGTCCATCTGTGAGTCAAACAGCAGATAATAGGGCAGATTGTTCTTGTTGAATTCCCGGGAGCTGAGGGCATAGAGCAGTGACTGGTTGAAGACCGTTACCTGATCGTCGATGTCATAGCTCTTCAGCTGCTGGATCTGCCGGTAGGAATAGCCCAGCTTTCTCAGCCGGCTGTCCTCAAAGAAGGTCTTGTAGCCCGCAAAGCCGATGGCTCCGCAAAGCAGGACGATGATCAGCGACAGCATCAGGATCCTAAAGCTGAATTTCTTCTTTTTCACTCTCGTTACACAACCTTTCTATGTCAAAGCGTATCCAGGGTTCTCTTGCCTCCGGCCTGGCCGAAAAGGTGAGAAGCTGCCCGGTGATGGGATGGGGAAAGCTGAGCGAGCAGGCGAACAGAGCGATCTGCTGGCCGATACGGGCATCGGGGTTATAGCGCTGATCGCCCCATAACGGCAGCCCGTCATGGCTGAGCTGAACGCGGATCTGATGAGATCGGCCGGTCTGCAGGTCAACTTTCAGAAGGCTCAGAGGATCGCGGTATTCCAGCAGCCGGTAGCTGAGAACGGCCAACTTGCCGTTTTTTTCATCGGTTACGCGGCTGGTATTGGTACCGGGGTCCTTGGTCAGATAGTCTCTGAGCTGCTTTTCTTCCGCTGCCTTTCCGCAGCCGACAGCCAGATAGCTCTTGGCAAAACCGCCTGACTGCATCGCTCTGGCCAGCCGGGAGGCCGCCTTGGAGGTACGGGCGAAGACCATGACGCCGCCTACCGGTCTGTCCAGACGGTGGACCAGACCCAGGTAGACATTGCCCGGCTTATGGTATTTCTCCTTCAGATACCCCTTCAGTAAACTCAGCAGATCTTCGTCAGCGGACTCATCGAGGTTTACCGGCAGGTTTGCCGGCTTGACGACCACCAGAAGGTGGTTGTCTTCATAAAGGACCGGCAGCTTCATCAGCGCTGGAACCTTCCGGAAATGCCGCAGGGCAGCAGCATCCTGCTGTCGGAGATCGGCAGTGTGAGTTCTACGGTATTGATCTTCCCGTCAGGGAAACGGGAGAGCAGATGCTTCTTCAGTATGTTGTCAAGGGCGATGGCGGAAAAGCCGGTGGTGTAGCAGTTGACCAGGAAGGCCAGCGGCTGATCATTGAGCAGCCTGATGCTCTCGCTGATCAGTTCCTCCAGCTTGTCTTCCAGCTTCCAGACTTCGCCGTTGGGACCGCGTCCGTATGAGGGCGGATCCATGATGATCACGTCATAGTAGCTCTGCCGGCGCTGTTCCCTTTTTACGAACTTCATGGCATCGTCAACGATGAAGCGGATCACGTGATCCTCCAGGTGGTTGAGCGCCATGTTCTCCTTGGCCCAGGCGACCATGCCCTTGGCGGCGTCCAGATGGACGACCTCCCTGGCTCCGGCCGCTGAGGCGGAGATGGTGGCCGCGCCGGTATAGCCGAACAGGTTGAGGACGCGGATGTCGCGTCCGGCGTTTCTGATCAGTTCCGCCAGCCAGTCCCAGTTGGTCGCTTGTTCGGGGAACAGACCGGTGTGCTTGAAGTTGGTCGGCGTGACCTTGAATACGAGGTCGCGGTAGCTGATGGTCCAGTACTCCGGCAGCTTGCGGTTGAACTGCCAGCTGCCTCCGCCCTTGTCCGAGCGGTGGTAGATGCCGTCATAGCGCTGCCAGCGGCGGTCATCGGTCGGCTGCCAGATGGCCTGGGGGTCAGGGCGCACTAAAATGACGTCTTTCCAGCGTTCCAGTTTATCGCGGTTTCCGGCATCGATTATCTCGTAATCCTGCCAGCAGCTTGTTACGGTTTCCATCAGATCACCGCAGTAATTATAGCACGTTTTGCGCCTTACTTATAGTTAAGCCAGGGGGGCAATGGTATAATGAATATATGCATGACTATCTTAAGGATCTCAATGAAAAGCAGCGCGAGGCGGTCACCACACCCAGCCAGTACGTGCGCATCGTTGCCGGTGCCGGCAGCGGCAAGACCCGGGTTCTGACGACCCGGATCGTCCACGTCATCAGGGAGTGGGGGATCGCGCCGGAGCACATTCTGGCCATCACCTTTACCAACAAGGCGGCCAATGAAATGAAGGTCAGGATCGAAAACATGCTGGGGCCGGAAGGCATGGGCGCCCACATCTCGACCATTCATTCTTTTTGTGTGACCTTCCTGCGCCAGGAGATCCGCCGGGAGGAATACCCCAGCAACTTCACCATCCTGGACGGCGACGACCAGAAGAGCATCATCAAGGAAGCCATGAAGCAGCTGGACATCAGCATCCGGGAATACCCGATCGCGGCAACCCTGGATTTCATCGCCTCCTGCAAGACCGCCGGCATCTCGCCGGAAAAGAGCTACGGCTTCGTCAAGTCGATCCATGGCGAATACAAGGTCAAGATGTACGAGTTCTACGTCAACCGCTGCCATGAGCTCTACGGCCTGGACTTTGACGACCTGCTCTTATGGGCTAACCGCATCCTCAAGAAGTATCCCAAGGTGCGGGAGAAGTGGCAGAACAAGTTTGAATTCATCCTGGTCGACGAGTTCCAGGACATCGACCCGGTGCAGAACGAGCTCATCAACCTGCTGACCGGGGACAACACCTACCTTTATGTCGTCGGCGATCCCGACCAGACCATCTATTCCTGGCGCGGCGCGGACATCAACATCATCATGGGCTTTGACAAGCTGTATCCGGATGCTCAGACCATCATCCTGGAGAAGAACTACCGCTCCACGGCTACCATCCTCAACGGAGCCAACAGCCTGATCCAGTACAACCGCAACCGGGTCAAGAAGGACCTGTATACCGATAACGAGACCGGCAGCAAGATCATTCACTTCACGGCCTCCTCGCCGGACAACGAAGCCGGCTACATTCTCTCGCGCATCAGCTCGCTGCTGAATTCCGGCGAAAGGCTCAGCCAGATCGCCGTTCTCTACCGCAGCAACTACCTCTCCCGGCCGCTGGAGAAGAAGCTGATCGACTTCAAGATACCCTATTTCATCTACGGCGGCGTGCGCTTCTATGAGCGTCAGGAGATCAAGGATGTTCTGAGCTACCTGCGCATGATCACCGCCGGTGACGACCTGTCCTTCAAGCGGATCGTCAACGTTCCCAAGCGTTCCATCGGCGAGAAGACCGTGGACCGCCTGTTTGAACTGGCCCGGGCCAACGGCACCAACCTGTTTACGGCCGCCCTGCTTTATGACGGACCGGAAAAGACCAGAAGGAAGCTCGAGGAATTCGTCGCCATGATCAATGACTGGAAACAGCGGGCCGCCGACATGAATCTGGAAGCGATCTTTCAGATGGCCGTGGAGGAAAGCGGCTACCGCGACATGCTGGAAAAGTCCCGGGATCCGGTCGATGAGGACCGTCTGGAGAACGTCAAGGAACTGCTCAACGACGTCATCGCCTTTCAGAGCAGCCACGAAGAGGGAACGCTGGAGGACTATCTGGCCAACGTGGCTCTGTATACCGACATCCAGGATTCCAGCAACGGCGAATCCGTTTCGCTGATGACCATCCACGCGGCCAAGGGTCTGGAATTCGACAACGTCTTCGTCATGGGCATGTCCGAGGGCATCTTCCCCTCGATGCGCACGATCCAGGACAGCGGTCAGGCCGGTCTGGAAGAGGAACGGCGGCTGGCCTATGTCGCCTTTACCCGGGCGCGTAAGAAGCTGTTTCTCAGCGACAACAACGGCTACTCCTACACGACTTCCACGTCCATGGACACCAGCCGCTTCGTCAGGGAGATCGATGAGCAGTACGTCCAGTCGATGGGCCTGGCGGCCAAGGGCGTCAACCGCACCGAACAGCTCTATGATCAGCCGCTGGAAGGAACTGATGATCAGCCGGCCAAGACAGCCCGCAAGGCGCATTACCGTCCCGGCGATGTCGTGGTCCATTCCGCCTTCGGAGAAGGCGTGGTGCTTTCCGTTGATGCCGGCAAGGCAACGGTGACGATCGCCTTTGCCTACCCCTATAAGAACAAGACCATTGCGATGGATTTTCCTAAGATGCACAGGAAGGGAGAAGAATGATGAACGAGATCGAAAGCCGCATCCTTGAGCTGAGGCGTCAGCTGGAACAGTATAACTATGAATACTATGTGAAGGACAACCCCTCGGTTTCCGACTATGAATATGACATGCTGATGGAAGAACTCCGCCATCTGGAGAAAACTCATCCGGAATACGATGACATCAATTCGCCTACCCACCGCGTCGGCGGTCAGGTAGCGACCGGCTTTGAGAAGGTCGTCCACCAGCGCAGCATGCTTTCCCTGGGCAACAGCTACAACCGCCAGGACATCATGGATTTCCTGGGCCGCATTGAAAGCGAAAGAGGTCAGTGCGACTATGTCGTCGAACTGAAGATCGACGGACTGGCCATGAGCGTGCAGTACAGTAACGGCCGTTTCGTCCGCGCCGTTACCAGAGGTGACGGCGTCGTGGGCGAAGATGTGACCATGAATGTCAGGACCATCAGGTCAATTCCGATGAACATCGAATATCAGGGCGAACTGGACGTCCGCGGCGAGGTCTACATGCCCCGGGATTCCTTCCGGAAGCTCAATGAGGAAAGAGCGGCTTCAGGCCAGGAAGTCTTTGCCAATCCGCGCAACGCGGCTGCCGGTTCGATAAGGCAGCTGGATTCCGCCGTGGCAGCCTCCCGCAACCTGCAGGCCTACTGGTATCATCTGCCGCAGGCCGATGAGCTGGGCATCGACACCCATGAAAACGCCCTGCAGTTTCTGCAGGACCAGGGCTTCAGAGTCAACCCGCTGCGCAGGATCTGCCACAACGTTGACGAAGTCTGGCAGTTCATTCAGGAAATCAGCACCCAGCGCGAGCAGCTGGCTTACGACATCGACGGCATGGTCATCAAGGTCAACGACCTGCAGGCGCAGCGGCAGCTGGGCTTCACCCAGAAGTATCCGCGCTGGGCCATTGCCTACAAGTTCCCGGCTGAGGAAGTGACGACCGAACTGCTGGACATCTTCTGCACGGTCGGGCGTACCGGCAAGGTGACCCCCAACGCCCACCTCTCCCCGGTTACCCTGGCTCAGACATCCGTGGAATACGCCACGCTGCATAATGAGAACTTCATCCGGGAAAGGGACATCCGCGTCGGCGACCAGGTCGTGGTCCACAAGGCCGGCGACATCATCCCCGAAGTCGTCAAGGTCGTGCTGGACCGGCGGCGTCCGGACAGCCGGCCCTACAGCTTCCCGAAGGTCTGCCCGGTCTGCGGCGAAGCGCTGCACCGCTTTGAGGATGAGGCTGACTGGTACTGTCTGAACATTGACTGCCAGGCAGTCGTGGTCGAGAGCATCAGCCACTTCGCCAGCCGCGATGCCATGAACATCGACGGCCTGGGCGAAAAGAAGGTCGAAAGCTTCCATAAGGCCGGCCTGCTGAAGACGGTGGCGGACATCTATCACCTCCATGAGCACCGCCAGGAACTGATGGAGCTGGATAAGGTCGGCAGCCGGATGTGTGACAACCTGTTTGCGGCCATTGAGGATTCCAAGCAGAATAACCTGGACAAGCTGATCTTCGGTCTGGGGATCAAGCACATCGGCGCCAAGGCGGCCTCCGTACTGGCAGCCCGCTTCCCTTCCATCGATCAGATCATCAGCGCTGAATTCGCCGAGATCAGCGCCATCGAGTCCTTCGGCGACATCATGGCTGACAGCGTGGTCTCCTTCTTCCGGGACGAGAAGAACATCGCCCTGATCGAAGCGCTGAGAGAACAGAGCGTCAACATGATCTACAGGCAGGCGCAGTCCTACGCTTCCGTCTTCACCAACCGCACGGTCGTGCTGACCGGAACGCTGGACAGGCTGAGCCGTAACGACGCCACTTCCTATCTGACCCAGCTGCAGGCCAGGGTGACCGGTTCGGTCTCCCGGGCCACCGACTTCGTGATCGCCGGCCATGATGCCGGCAGCAAGCTCACCAAGGCTCAGGAGCTGGGCATTGAGGTGATGAACGAGCAGCAGCTGATCGACGAACTGGTGCGCGTCGGCCTGCTGGAGCAGTAATGGCGATTTGCGCTGACAGGAAAATTGTGTAAAATATATATGTATGTTTTGTAAAGGGTGGTAATATGACTGAAAACGAAGGCTTACGCAAGGTAAAGAAGAAAAAGAGGCTGGGATTCAACTGGTTTTTCTGGATCAGCTTTGTCGTGATCCTGGTACCGATCATCTACTTCGTCTTCCTGCTTTGGGAAGCCGCCAAGGTTACCCATACGCCGATCATCGGCGACCGCATCAAGAACACGATCACCTATGAGATCGACGATACTACTGTCGGTCAGATCAGCAGTCTGATCAAGGCTGATGAAAACGTGGAAACCGTTCAGGTAAACCTGATCGTCGAGACCCTGAGGATCACGGTCAACGCCAGAGACGGCCTGACCACCGAAGAGTACGATGCCCTGGCGGAAAAGATCTATCAGATCGTCGACGGCGTTACGCCGGTCGAAAAGTATTTCACCCGCACGGAAGAATTCAAGCAGTATGACCTGGAGATCAACATCTATGACAATCTGGATGCTGAAAGTCCGATCATGGTCACTCTGATCAAGAACAGCTCGATGGAGCAGTACGTCATCAGCAATCTCAACGAGCCGATCAATCCGGAACTGGCCTACCAGCTGACGCATCCGGATGAAGTCATTCCGGAGCCCGATGATACCGATACCGACGATCCTGACATCGACGACACCGGTGAGGGTGATGACTAACAGAAAGAATCAGGTCGTAAAGGGAACCTGTACAGATTACACATATAACGGACTGGGCCTTCTGAAGCATGAAGGCTTTTGTCTTTTTGTCAAGGACATGGCCCTGGGCGATGAGGCCGAGGTGGTCATTACCCGGATGCAGAAGGACTACGGCTACGGAAAGATCGTCAGTCTGATCACCCCGTCCCCGTACCGGAGCGAACCCCGCTGTCCGGTTTCCCGGATCTGCGGCGGCTGCCAGCTTCAGCATCTGAGTCCGGAAGGTCAGGCCGCCTTCAAGCAGCATCACGTTGAACAGCTGATGAAGAATGTCGCCGGTTTAAAAACGCCCGTGGAAGCGATCATCACCATGAAGCAGCCTTACGGCTACCGCAACAAGATAATGATGCCGGCGGCCGTCGACAAAGGCGGTCAGCTCCAGATGGGCTTCTACCGCTACAACTCCCATGAGATCATTGAGACCCCGGACTGCTGCCTGCAGTCGCCGCTGGCCAATGACATCGTCAGAAGGATCAGGGAACTGATAACGGCATGCGGAATCGAAAGCCAGATCCGCCACATCATGCTGCGGGACATGCAGAGGACCGGTGAGATCATGGCGGTGCTGGTTACCCGGCATCGGGAAGTAAGCGGGCTCAGAAAGCTGGCTGAAGAACTCAGGGAAGCCTTCCCGCAGGTCGTCAGCGTCATCCAGAACGTCAACGGCGCTGATACCAATGTCGTGCTGGGCGATGAGGATATCCTGCTTTCCGGGCGCGATTACGTCTACGATCAGCTGTGCGGCCTTAAATTCAAGATCTCCGCCCACAGCTTCTATCAGGTCAATACCTATCAGACGGAAGTGCTGTACAATACCGCCATGCAGATGGCTGATCTTAAGAAGGATGATGACGTCCTGGATCTTTACTGCGGGGTGGGGACCATCGGCCTGTCGATGGCCGGCAAGGTCAGAAGCGTTACCGGCATCGAGATCGTTCCCCAGGCCGTCAGGGACGCCGGGATCAATGCGCAGCTCAACAGCATAACCAACGCCCGCTTCATCTGCGGCGATGCCGGAGAGCAGTGCGGCCGGCTCATGGATGCGGGTGAGCATTTTGACTGCGTATTCGTCGATCCGCCCCGTAAGGGCTGCAGTACCCAGACCATCGAACTGCTCCGGAAACTGGCAGCTGAGCGGCTGGTCTACATCTCCTGCGATCCTGCGACGCTGGCCCGTGATCTTAAGATCCTGGAACAGGACTATGAAGTCGTAAGGATCCAGCCGGTGGACATGTTCCCGCAGACCTACCACGTGGAGACCGTCTGCCTCCTTTCTCACAGAAGAAGAGCTGATGAGGACAGAACAAAAGCGGCCGGACGGAATGACTGGAAAAACCTGCCGATGCCCGATCAGCACGAGACCTTCGTGCTTAACCGGACTTTCAGCGATCAGCAGATGGACGCGCTGCGCCGCGGCAATGTCCCCCAGGCGATGGAGGACAAGTGGTTCTGGTACATGGAGGGATCAACTCTCCGGGCCCACCGCAGCTGGACCGGATACTGCATCTATCAGATCGATTTCCGGGAAGACGGCGATCATGTGGTAACGGTCAACCGCGATCCCGGGCAGTATGGCTGCACCAGCATCGAGGAAGACCGCGAGATTTTGAACCGACTTCTGGACTGGTGGACGCAGACTCCCTATGATCACTACCATGAATGGCTTTCGGAAACCTGCGATTCGCTGAAGAAGGCCGGCTGAGCCGGCCGGAGGGATAAAGGAAAAGAGGAGACTTTTCAGGATGAGGGAGAAGGAAACAGACGTGCCGATGATCGAACTGCAGGACGATCAGTGGCCTTACGAATATACCGATCATGACCGCCGGATCGTCAGAGCGATCGTCTTTGACAGCGAGGGCTTCTTTTACTTCGTCCGGGCTCAACGCGACGATGAGTTCGGCCGGGCTACGCTGATTGAGACATCGGGAGGCGGCGCAGAAAAGGGCGAAAGGCTGAAAAGCGCCCTGAAGCGGGAACTGAGAGAAGAACTGGGCGCCGAGGTGCAGATCATTCAGAAGATCGCCGTGGTCAGCGACTACTACAACCTGATCCACCGTCACAACATCAACAATTACTATCTATGCCGGGCAGTTTCCTTTGGTCAGAAGCATCTGATGGCTGATGAGATAGAGGATTTCCATCTCTCGACTCTGAAGCTGACTTACCGGCAGGCGCTGGAGGAATACCAGCGGTGCAGCTGTACCCGGATCGGCCGGCTGATCGCCAGCCGGGAGTTGCCGGTGCTCAGAAGAGCGGGGAGAATACTGAACCTTGAATGATAGCCTGTAATGCCCCTTAAAGTCCGCTTGGGGCTTTTTTCATGACCGCCGGTAAATTGAGTTATCGCTCAGGTTGATATAGAATATTGGTAAGAGAGAGGTGTGCTCATGAGTGAGAATCTGAGAGAACAGCCGTCAGAGGCGGCAAGAGATGAAGGCCGGGACTTCCCCTTTCAGGGGATGTTCATTGTCTTCAGCGTCATTTCCCTGCTGCTGATCGGCGCCTTCTACGGCTACCGCTATTATCGCAATGTCCGCAACGGCGTCAGTCAGAATTCGCTTTCTGCCGCCGTCATCAGGGACAATGCCGTCGTGGAAAGCGGTGACGGCCTTTACAGCGTTAACGGCATCCGCATCTTCCGGGGCAACTGCGATAACAACTACGTCCTCTACAGCGGCTTATTATGGCGGATCATGCAGGTCAACGGCGACAATACCGTCAGGCTGATTGCCGCCCAGGACTTCAACCAGCTGCCCTGCCTGAGGGGAGAAAGGGGCTTTACCGACAGTCAGCTGCATGACTGGCTTAATGACCGGTTCCTCAGCCAGCTTGATCAGAGCTGTCTGAGCACCACCCGCTACTACGGCGATCAGATCGCCTCCATCTCTGCCTGCATAACCGAAGACATTGCGGAAAGCACGGTGAGCCTGTGCGATGTCGCTTCCTGGCTCAACAGCGTGATTTCCGGACATACCTACCTCAGCGATCTCAACAGCAGCTTCTGGCTGGCCAACACTTCTGACGCCGGCGCCTACCGCTCAGCGGAAGGCGGCCTGACTGTCAGCGATGACAGCCGCTTCTACGGCATCCGTCCGGTGATCACCCTGAAGGCGGACACCCCGCTGGTTTCCGGCACCGGCCGTAAGGATGACCCCTACCGCTGCCAGAAGGAAGCAGTCGGTCTGGGCAGCGAGATCCGTCTGGGGTCCGACAGCTGGATCGTCTACGGCGTTGACGAAAACTGTTACCGGCTGATCAGAAAACAGGCGCTGGAAGAACCTCTGGCCTTCGGTCTGAAGGGTGACAGCTACGATCCGGATGATCAGGATACCCTGGCGCATTATCTCAACAATGAGTATCTCAGCTCCCTGCCTTATCAGGACCTTTTGAGGGAAGCTGACTGGTCCTGCGGCGACTATGCAAAGGAACTTTCCGGTCTTGCCGGCACTACCCTCCGCTGCAAGGTGGCTCTGGCGTCCCTTCTGGACATCAAGCTTTCCCAGGCGGAAGACTACTGGCTGACGACGACCTCAGAGAAATATGCCTATACTTATGGAAAACAGGCCGAGCTGTTCCGCCCGACCCTTCTTAAGAACGTGGTTCCGGCCATTGCCATCAGCCGGGATACCAGGCTGAAGCTGAATGCCGATGGCAGCTATGAGGCAGGTGAGTAACATGAAGAAGACGACATTGCTTTTTGTCATACTGGACGTGCTGGTAATGCTGGCGGCGGCAGCGTGCTATCTGCCCTTCACCAGAGAACCGGTTGAAAACCTGCTGCGCGAATTGCCGGAGGTACGGCAGGTGATCTACGGCGGCGGCTCCGGCGGTTCCGGCAACCGCCAGAATGCCGGACTGATCTTCACCGGTGATCCTGCAACGATGCTGGTGCCCGATACCAATGAGACCAGGATCACCCTGATCATGACCGGTGATGCCCTGATCCACAGTACCGTGTATCAGACCCACAAGACAGCTACCGGATACGACTTCCTTGACATCTTCACTTATGTCAAGCCGATCGTTCAGCAGTATGACCTGGCTTACTATAATCAGGAAACGATCCTGGGCGGCAGCGAACTGGGGCTGTCCAACTACCCGCAGTTCAACTCACCGCAGGAAGTCGGCGACGCCTTCATCGATGCCGGCTTCAACATCGTCTCGCTGGCCAACAACCATACCCTGGACGGCCGTTACCGCTATGGCGACAAGGCGCTGGAAAATTCCCGGGCGTATTGGGATAAATGGTATGAATCTGACGGCATCATCGCCACCGGATCCTGGCTGAGCTGGGAAGAAAGAAACAGGATCGTCATCGGTGAGATGAAGGGCGTTACCTATGCCCTGCTGTCCTACACGACTCTGGACAACATGCTACATAACCCCAAGGGACGCGAGTACCTCAACAACATGTGGGATGAAGAAGTCGCCGCGGCGGACGTAGCTGCCTACCGCGACAAGGTCGACCTGCTGATCGTGGCCATGCACTGGGGCGTTGACTACATCCATACTCCCAACGCTTCTCAGAAGCACATTGCCAGTTATCTGAGCTCGCTGGGCGTTGACATCGTCATCGGCAACCATGCCCATTACATTCAGCCGATTGAAATGGTCGGCGATACTCTGGTACTCTACGGTCTGGGCAACTTCGTATCCTCCCAGAATGAATCCGAATGGGCGGATTCGCTGACCGGCTGCCTGGCCAGCGTGGACATCATCAAGACCGAAGTGGACGGCCAGGTAAAGATCAGTTTCGAGCATGTCAAGGGCCGGCTGATCTATACCCAGAAGAAAAACAAGTTCAAGGTCGTACCCTACAGCGAGCTTACCAGCCGGACGGCCCGGAACAACGAAGCCGCCTTCCAGAAGTTCAAGAGCGTGCTGCAGCTGTACATGCCGGAAGTGGAAGTCGAATGAGAAAGCCAAAGGCGCCGGCCGGCGCCTTTCTTTATGCTTGAGCCGCCGGTCAGCGTGGGTATATAATTGATTCAAAGGGGAAAGAGTGCATAAGCGCTCAGATATGAATATGAAATTCCTTAATTTACTGAAGAAAGCCCAGAAGGGAAGCTTTAACTTTGTGGCCCTGCTGGTAGGCGTCGGCTTTGTGGCCTTCGGCCTTCTGCCGTACATCATGCCCAATACCTTTACGACCGACAGTTCACCGCTGGTCAGCATCATCACTGCCATTATCGGTGCGGTAATGATCTTCTTCGGTGTCCGCGGCCTGAAGGATGTCACCACCACGAGCCTGAAGGAAACCAACTACTTCGACAAGGTGGACATGGGTGCTGCCGATCCGCAGGTCGTTGAGCAGATCAGAACCAGCACGGAAGAGCAGAAGGACTACTACTTCCATTTCTGCGGCAAGCTCAATCAGAGCTACATCATGGAGACAACGGCCAGAGAACCGGTATATGAGTTCAACTGCGATAAGATCAGTCTTCTGAAGGATTTTGTCTTCACCTTCAAGAACCATCTGAACGGTCATGAAGAGGCTCATAACGTCAGCCATACGGTGACTACCTCCTATGGCGATGACAGTTTCTCAATTGTCGATAAGTCCTGGTTCAACATCGACGGAAAGAACATCTGGGAATACATCGCCGACATGGGATACTCCGTTGAGCCGTATCTTGATCCCGTTGCCTGGTCCTTCAGGATCAGACATTACGGCGTTGAGGTTGCCCAGCTGAAGGCTGCCGGAACCAACATTCTGGAACAGTATGAAGACAAGAAAGGCCTGAGAGACGTTGCCATGATGGCCGGACTGTACCGGGTCAGCTGCCGCCAGTCGGATGCTGAGGCGGTTGCCATCATTGCCTTTGCGGTCTCGCGCGTACAGATAATCTGACATGCCCCCGCATTAATCTGCTTAAGGGCAGAGAGAAAAAAACAAAACCTCATGTTCTGGAAATGAGGTTTTCATTTGAATCAGAATTCTTTCTGACAGCCGAAGATTTTTCAAAACTGCAGCCGGATGATCAGATCCTGTCAGCGATCCAGGGGACCAGCCGGTCGATCAGCTGATTGAGCAGCGTATAGTCTCTGGTCTTGGCATGGAAGGTGTGGTTGGCGCCTTCGATGAAGATGTGCTCGACGTTATCCATGTTACAGTTATTGATGAAGTTATAACTGACATTGGGATCCAGCGTCGGATCACCGGTGCCCACGCAGACCATGACCGGATTGCGGTAATCGTAGATGTCTCTGGACAGCGTGGTCTTCATCTCTTCAAAGAAGCGGGGGTAGAGCAGTTCCACCCGGCCGTCGGATGTGCGGTTGATGGTGTAGCCCAGTCTGTCGAAATCTTCCTGGCTGTACTTCATCGGCAGATTCTCATCGACGTTTATGGCGCCGTTGAGGGAGACCAGCAGTCTGCTGGGAAGATTACTGGAAAGAAAGACGACTCTGCCGCCCAGGGAATGGCCCATCAGACCGACGCGGTTTTCGTCGATCTCCGGCAGGCTCTGCAGATACTCAAAGGACGCCCTGGTCTCCTTGAGCATCACCTGCAGGCCGTAGTTTTCCCGGGAGTACAGGTTCTCACCCATGCTTACCAGGTCAATGCGGGCAGCGACGATGCCGGAGGCGGCCAGCGCCTCGCTGATCAGCTTCAGCATGAAGCCGTCGCCGTTCTTGCAGGAGAGAAAGCCGTGGACCAGCAGCATGCAGGGGTATTTTTCTTTCGGTTCGTCCGGGTAGACGATGTTCATCGGCACTTCGTGATCTTCACACTTTACAAATGCGAGTTTTTCCATATTTGAAACCTCCTGGTTAAGTAAGACATGGGCCAGTCTGAGACTGGCCCATGCGATTGATCAGTACCTGAATGGATTATTTCTTCTTCAGGAATGATAATAACTTGGCGGTCGGCGGAGCGACGATGGCATCGTCATCTTCCGGGTATTCCCACTGAGTGAAGAAGACGCCGACGAAGGTGACTACGGCAACGATGGCCACACCGATCAGAGCCTTGGTCAGGTTGCCCGGATCAGCTTCGCTGTAGAACAGCGGCAGGTTGGTCAGATAGTAGGCGCCATAGGCGTAGGCCTTGGTACCGACGATGCCGTTGTAGACGGCCAGGATGAAACCGGCGAGGCAGTTGACGACGAATAAGGTCGGAACGCGGTACAGGATGCCGTAGGTAGTCGGTTCGGAAATGCCGCCGAACAGAGCGGAGATGGCAGCCGGTAAGCCGATGTTCTTGCCCTTGACGCTCTTGGTCTTCAGGGTGAACCATAAGGCGGTGAAGCCCGGAACGGTCGTGCCGGAGAAGAACCAGATGTTGATGACGTCATCGTAACCCAGGGTTGCGAAGTTGGTGGTGGCGATCGGGATCAGAGCCAGGTGGAAGCCCGGAGCGAACATACCGAAGGTCATGGAGAACAGGTAGATGGCGGGAACGGTCAGCCACGGAGCATGCTGTCTGACGAAGTTGATGCCGGCAGCGATGTAGTCAGTGATCAGGTAGCCTAACGGACCGGTCAGTGACAGGGTGATCAGTGACATGATGAAGATCAGTAAGACCGGCTTCAGGAAGTAGCGGACGCTGTTGGGGATGACCTTGGTCAGCCACTTGCCGATCTTGCTCATGACCCATACTGATAAGACGATCGGCAGGGTTGATGAGTTGTAGGTGCACAGATAGACGGGGATTCCGAAGTATGAGGCAAATCCGGTAGCACTGCCGGCGTTGACCAGGTCAACCCAGCCGGGGTACAGCAGGATGCCGCACAGCAGCATGGCCAGTGGCGGTTCGACGTCGAACTTGCGGGCTGATGTGTAAGCTACGAACATCGGCAGGAAGTAGAACGGCGCGTTGGCGATGTTGTTCAGGATCGTGTAAGTGGAAGTGGTGGTGTCCAGACCGAAGAACTTGGTGCCCAGGGTCAGGATCAGTGAGAAGAAACCGGCGATGATCAGAGTCGGAATGACGGGAGCCATGATGCCGGCCATCATCTGCAGGTAACCCAGGAACAGAGAGCCTAAGCCTTTCTTCTGGGGGACGAGGTCCTTATCGAGAACTTCGTCAACGGTACCGCCCTTTAAGCCGGTAACCTTTTCAAAGGCGAATGACAGGTCTTCGATGACCTGACCGACGATGACCTGGACTTCGTTGCCCGGTGCATCCTCAGCGCCTAAGACGCCTTCAATCTTTCTGATGGCGGCCTTGTCAACCACGGAAGTGTCCTTGACGGCTACTCTTAAGCGGGTAGCGCAATGGTTGACCTTAGCGATGTTTTCGACTCCGCCGACTGCGGCGATAATGTCTTCTGACATCTTGGTAAAATCTAACTTAGCCATATTTTATCCTCCTTAGCTAAAGTCTATGTCTATATGACCGGGCAACCGCTTGGTCATATGTACATCCTTATTTCTTCTTTCTGAAGCCTTCGTAGTATTCGTCCAGAAACGGCATGTAGGCCTTGGTCAGGGCGAACACCAGACACAGCGCCAAAGCGAAGCCCAGCGCCTCAAGCGCCTTCTGCCAGACGGTAAAGCCTTTCTGATAGATCATCATGTAGACGAATACGGCCACGGCACCGACGGCAAACAGATACAGGGTGGTCTTACTGAACAGTTCCTTTCTGATGTTGCTTAACAGATTCTTCAGCATTTTCTTCTCCTACTTCAGTTTATGGAAACCAGCTTATAGATGGTCTCGACCTGATCACGGGTCGGCAGATAGGGAGCCATGACGGCAGCGCTGCCACAGGCTACGCCGTACTTCAGGGCGGTCTTTATGTCACTGCCCTGAGCCAGATGACCGATGGTCGCCGACAGCATCGAGTCGCCGGCTGCCACGGTATTCAGCGGCTTCATGACCGGACCGGTAATGGTATAGCGTTCCTCCCTGTTGAGGAAGCAGGCGCCATCCTTGCCTAAGGAG
>JAGAFL010000079.1:0-5722 GCA_017612595.1 Erysipelotrichaceae bacterium
CGGCATCTATCCGCCGGCGCGCCGCAAACTCATTGAGAAGGGGATTGATCCGGGCAATCACCGAGCCAGGCAGGTCGCAAGAGCTGATTATGACAGCTTTGATATGATCATCGGCATGGACAGTGTCAACATCCGGAATCTGGTCAGGCTGTTCAGCGGTGACCCGCAGAAGAAGGTTTTCCGGATGATGGAATTTGCCGGAGCGGAAAGAGACATCGCCGATCCCTGGTATACCGATGACTTTGAAGCTACATACCGCGATCTGCAGGTCAGCCTGGACGGACTGATGAGACGGTTTGACAGTCGTAAGTAATAAAGGCCCGAACGCAATGAAACCTGACAATACATCAAAGGCTGACGTTATGTCAGCCTTTGATTTGAGATGATGAGTTCTGAAGCAGCAGGCAGGAGAAATTACTGGCTGTCTTTCTCCCTGAGCAGCACGAACTTGTTCAACGGGAACATGATAAGCCCCTGGATCACGGCTGCGGCCAGTGAAGCATGGACGTGGGCAATCGGCTGCTTCCCAAGCAGATAGAAGCGGTTGATCAGGATGCCCTGAATCCAGGTGCACAGCAACGTCAGTACAGCCAGAACCAGCAGGTAAAGGATGAAGTGCCAGGCTGGAGCGTCGGAACGGAAGGTGTGGCGCCTGTTGATGATGTAGCTGATCGTGTTGGAAATGGTCAGGGAGATCAGCAGCGGCAGGACATAGCCCCAGTTGACATGTCCGGGACCGACGGTTCGCTCATTGAAGAAGGGCAGAAGAAAATGCGGAAGGGGAGCCTTCCAGTCCTTCATCGCCTGGTACAGAATGGTAATCAGAATGATCTGAATGACCGTGCTCATGGTACCGGTCAGGCTGTACTTGATGAACTGAATAATGGTCTTGCGCTTTTCTTTGGACATGTTAATCATCATTTTTCGGCTTTCTGCTGACTAAATCATAGCACCTGCTTCCTCCTTCCGCCACCGCACCGTCAGGATCTGACGTCAGGATTTAAACAAGAAATAACCGAACCGCTGATTATGTGATAAAATATAAAGAAAGCAGGCAGGAGATATCAATCGATGAAACAGTCGTCAAGGAATCAGCTGATCATTACCATTGTCAATGCTCTGGTCATCATGGGAGCCATTGGCTTTTTGGTGTACCGCATGATGGACTTCAAGGCCCAGTTTGCCCAGATCGACCGCAAGAACATCCAAAACGATCCCCTGTCTGATGTCCTGATCGCTCAGATCGACCTGCTTCAGCAGGACCGCCTCTATGATAATGAAGACGGCACTTACAGTTTCAGGGGCTACGTTCTGAATAACTACGTTTCCTATAATGGCCTGCTGTACCGGATCGTGGAGATAAACGAAAACGGTGAGATCGTGCTCATCAGCAATGAATCGGTAACTCTGCAGCCGCTGGCCCAGCGCGCCCGGCTGGACAAAACGCCGGTCTATCTGTGGCTGAACAGCAGCGATGACGAGTTCTCCGGCATCTTTGAAAAGACGCTTAATGACAAGGCTGAATATCTGACGGCCTGTACCAATGACTTCAGCGCCATTGACAGCGCGAACGACCGCAGCCGCCGCACCACGGGAACAGGCGGCTATGTGACCCTTCTGTCGCTGTTTCAGTATCAGAACAGCGGCGGAGCGGAAAGCTTCCTGCACGGCAGCGAGCCTTTCTGGCTCAGCAACGTCGACGGCCGCGGCTTCAGCTATTATGTAGCTGAAAACGGCAGCGTCGAGCTGGGTACCGATACCGACCTGCTTCTGGGCGTCCGTCCGGTGATTACCCTGAAGGCCGGTTTAAAGGTCAGCAAGGGCAGCGGCACGGCTGATGATCCCTACATCGTCAATGAAAACGACCCCTACCAGGCCAAGGACATCTGGGTAGGCACTTTCGTAACTTACAGCAATATGCTCTGGCGGGTTACCGGCAAGGACGCTAACGGCAACCTGATCATCACCAGCGTTGATCTGGCGCAGGATGGCGGCGAACCGGTGAGTACCAGGTATTCCTCCCGCAACTACTACAACCTGCAGATCGGCGCCGGCCATTACTTCAATAACACCTATCTGAAGAAAATGTACCGCTACAAGGACTTCCTGACCGCCAACAACTGGCCCATAGGCGGAGCCATGGACACCGATAACTTCGATTACCGTGACAGCCTGCAGCGCTCCCTTGAGTGCTACGTAGCGCTGCCGACGCTTTCCGACATGTTCTTGGGCGACTGTCATGACGAGTACCGCCTGATGCTGCTGAACCCCTTTACCCTCAGCCAGGCTTACAGCGTCTCTGACTACCGCCTTCAGTCCTTCAACGTTACCAAGGACGGCAACTACCGCATCTGCGTATGCCTGAAGGGCAGCCTGATGGTCGCCGACGGCTTCGGCACCAGAGAGGATCCCTATGTACTGGAGGTGGATGAAGGATGACCCAGCATAATGATTTCACCGATCTGACCGGTCAGGTCCAGACCATCCCCCAGGAAACCGTTCATCTCAAACCGCCGGTAAAACGTCCGGAAGAGGAAAAACTCACGGAGGAGCAGAAGAGGCTCATCAAGCCGGAAGGAAAGATCCCCTATCAGCATCAGGAAGACAAGCCGGCTGTTAAGCTGGAGATGGTCCAGCCGGAAGTCAGCATTAAGGTTAATACGGCAAGGCCGCAGACTTCTGCGCCTGCCGGTACTTCAGCCGCCTCGGCTCTTACCGGTAAGGTTACGGAAAGACCGACGGGGACTTCAGCCGCCGCTGCCTTGACCGCCAGCCAGCCAAAGCCGGCTGCTGCCGTCAAGCCGCAGCCTGCTGTCAGCAGTGAAGCGAAGACTGCTGGATCTGAAACCCCAAAGGCTCAGCCTGCCAAGCCGGTTCCGACTCAGTCCAAACCCTCACCGGCTCAGCAAACCAAGCCGGCCGCCGGGCAGACCTCCAAGAGTCAGCCGCAGGCAGCCAGGCAATACCGTAATCCCGGCGTTGTTGAGCAGAAACCGGATGGCAAAAATGCTGCGCCGTCTGTTCAGAAAACCGCTCAGCCTGCCGCACCGGTCAGAAAGCCGGAAGCTCAACAGCCGCTCAGACTGCCGAGAGATCCGCTTCTGGAGAAGCTGGCCGCCGATGTTCAGACCGGCAGCCGCCCGGCTGCCGACCCTGCAAAAAGGAAACTCGATCCGCTCTACGGCAATTCCAGACCGCCGGTTAAACCGGTTGAAACCGTGACTGCCAGAGAGAAGTCTCCGGCTGTCAGCCAGCCGTTAACGGCTGTATCTCAGCAGAAAAAGCCGGCAGTCAAGCCGGCAGTCAAACCGGCAGCCAAACCGGCAGAAAAAAAGGAGAAGAGCGGTCTCAGATGGTATCTGAAACTGGCTCTGACCGTCGACGTGATCATTCTGTTACTGGCGGCGGCCCTGTATCTGCCTGTCAGTCCGCTGAGAAAGAACCTGATCATCGGTTCTCTCTCCAACCGGGGAAGACGCTACATTGCCTATGCGCTGTATACTCCGGAAATGATTCAGGAAACCATAGATCAGTACGTTAATTCCAGAAAATAGAAGGGATAAAGAGAACATGGATAAGATTGAACAGCTGCAGCAGATCTTTGATGAATCCAATAAGATCGTCTTCTTCACCGGAGCCGGCGTCTCCACGGAAAGCGGCATTCCCGATTTCCGCAGTGTCGACGGCCTGTACAATCAGAAGTACAAGTATCCGCCGGAGAGCATCATCTCCCATACCTTCTTCAAATATGACGTTGAGGAATTCTACCGCTTCTACAAGGACCGGATGGTCTATCCCGATGCCAAACCGAATGCCGCGCATCTGAAGATGGCGGAATTTGAAAAGGCCGGCAAGAGCCTGGGCGTCGTTACCCAGAACATCGACGGCCTGCATTCGGTAGCCGGCAGCAAGAACGTCTACGAGCTGCACGGCACCATCAACAAGAACTACTGCACCAAGTGCCGGAAGTTCTACAGCCTTGATGAGATCATGGCCAAGCCGGGGGTTCCCTACTGCGATGACTGCGGCGGCATCATCAAGCCCGACGTCGTCCTGTATGAGGAAGGCCTGGATGACCGGACCATCACCGGAGCCATCCGGGCGATCTCCCAGGCTGACTGTCTGGTGATCGCCGGGACATCGCTGATCGTCTATCCGGCCGCCGGCTTCGTCAATTACTTCAGCGGCAGGCACCTGGTGATCATCAACCTGTCATCGACCAGTTCCGACGGCAATGCCGAACTGGTGATCAACGGCAAGGTCGGCGAAGTGCTGAGCCAGATAAAGGCAAATCCGTAAAGAAAAAGGCCTAAGCCCAACGTCATTAAGTTAACAAAATGGGAGCTCTTAAATTAAACGTGGTTAAGCGTGGTTTAGGAGACCAACCCACCAAAAACTATTAAATTAAACGTGGATACCCAAGTGAGAATAATCACTTGGGTTTTCCATAGGTAATTATCATCAGAGCACGCTTCCTGAAACGCTCAAAATTGTGGTATCCATAAGCAGATTTGATGATGGTCTTCAGCTGGTTGTTAAGCGATTCAGCGACCGCATTGGTCAGCTTGGTGTGGTTCTGTGTCCTGGCAAGACCGCTAGCTATCCCAGCTTTCCATTTCATGTATGTCCTGCCGACTGATATCAAGTATTCATTCCCGGAATCGATCAGTCTTTTAGCGATGAATTTGACAAACTCCATGGCCTCATCGAAGTTTGCCTTCCGGTCATATCTGTAAAGATCCTGGAGGATATTATAGGCAGTAAGAAAGTCACCATTCAGTTTGACACAGGATTCAACAAGTTCATCGTAGTGATAGGAACGGAAGGAATTGAGTGGCGTGTAGTATTTGTCTGATATATCTTTGGTACGACACAGGAACTGTTTCCAGTGAGACTTCATGAAGTTATATTGAACAGAACCCTTTTCCACAGATTTCATGACTTTCGTCCTTATACTGTTAACAGCTCTGGTGAGCTGAGTTATGACGTGAAAGAGATCGATGATGTGAGTGGCGTTCTTGAAGTATCTGCGGCATACGGTGGCGTATCCATCATACATATCTGATATGAAATAGCGTACTTTCGCCCTTTCCTGCTCAGGAACGGCCTCAAAATACTCCTTCAGATAGGGCATCTGCCTGTTTCTTATGATGTCTACTATCTCTCTGTTTCTGAAGTCATACAGGACGCAGCAGTAGTTCTGGTTGTATTCCTCAGCGAATCTGATCTCATCGATGCACAGGATATCAGGGAATGGCCTTCTTGGAACATACCTTATCTTCTCATCAAACAGTTTTATGATTCTTGAGACAGACACTGAATATCTTTCGGCTATCTGGGAGAAGGTCAGCGATTTCGTGAAGTCATTAAGGATCATCCGGATAGTCTGTGAGGAAGTCTTTGAATAGGGCTCTATTCCATTTATCGGCGGAGTAAAGGTCTTACCGCATTTCTTACACTTGAAGCGGATTTTTCTTATCCTCAGGATATCCTCTATCTGATCTGTTTCCGAACAGTTGATTTCGATATAATCGTGGTCATGAATTATAGTGTTGTGGCTACCGCAGTTAGTACAGGTGCGATCATCCGCCTTTTGAATAACTTCATAGATGAATCCGCCAGCTGTTTTGATTGGTTCATTATCAGCGTTTACGAAATTGTCTGGATCTATGCCCAGACGATAGAGTATTGTGTTAAAATTCATTTGGTCCTCCTTATACTC
>JAGAFL010000080.1:0-5167 GCA_017612595.1 Erysipelotrichaceae bacterium
AGCACAAATTAAGGTGGTACCACGTGATGAATATAGCGTCCTTAGCGGGACGCTTTTATACAGGAGGAGTTATGTCAGTTAACTGGGAAGAACTTAGAAGGCAGTTTGAAGAGAAGATCGCAACTGCGGACAGCCTGAATGCCATTGAGCAGGTCAGGATCGACCTTCTGGGCAAGAAGGGTCAGGTCAGCGCTCTGATGGGACAGATGAAGGACGTCGCCAATGAGCAGAAGAAGGAATTCGGCATGGCCGTCAACAGCCTCAAGCAGGCGACGGAAAAACTGATTTCGGAAAAGGTCGAACAGCTTAAGAGCGAGGCCATCAGCGCCCAGCTGAAAAACGAAAGCATCGACATCACCCTGCCGGAGAAGAAGCACCATTACGGCACGATGCATCCGCTGACCATCGTTCAGCAGCAGCTTGAGGACATCTTCATTGCCATGGGCTATGAAGTCTGGGAAGGACCCGAGGTAGAACTTGATTTCTACAACTTTGAACGGGCCAACATTCCCGCCGGTCATCCGGCCCGGGACATGCAGGACACCTTCTATGTTGATGCGACCAGACTGTTAAGGACCCAGACAACTGCCATTCAGATGCGCGTTCTGGAAGCCAAAGCTTCCGATCTGCCGATCAAGGTCGTCTGCCCGGGCAAGGTTTACCGCAATGACGATGACGATGCCACCCATTCACATCAGTTCATTCAGATGGAAGGACTGGTCGTCGGGGAAAACATCACCCTGGGCGACCTCAAGGGTTCTCTGGAACTGATCGCCCGCAGCATGTTCGGCAAGGACCGTCAGATCAGGCTGAGACAGTCCTACTTCCCGTTTACCGAACCCTCACTGGAGATCGACGTCAGCTGCCACATCTGCGGAGGAAAGGGCTGCCCGACCTGCAAGAACACCGGCTGGATCGAGATCCTGGGCGCCGGCATGGTACATCCTCACGTGCTTGACATGGCCGGCATTGATTCGACGAAGTATTCCGGCTTTGCCTTCGGCGTGGGCATCGAAAGAGTTGCCATGCTGAAGTACGGAATCGACGACATCCGCAATTTCTACACGGATAACATCAGTTTCCTGGAAACCTACAAGCGGTTTGAATAGGAGGACGGAACAATGATAGTTACATATAACTGGTTAAAGCAATACATGGATCTGAGCGATGTCACTCCCGAACAGCTCGCCGAAAGAATCACCGACGGCGGCCATGAAGTCGAGAGCTGGCATTACCAGGCAATGGGGACCAATCTGGTCATCGGCCAGGTTCTTACCTGCGTTGCTCATCCGGATTCCGACCATCTGCACATCTGCACGGTCGATACCGGAGATGCGGTAAGGCAGATCGTCTGCGGCGCCCCCAACGTGGCGGCCGGCCAGAAGGTCATCGTCGCTTTGCCGGGCTGCAGGCTGCCCGGAGGCGAGATCAAGAGCGGAGTAGTACGCGGACAGCAGTCCGACGGTATGATCTGCGCCCTGTTTGAACTGGGCGTTGACAAGCATTACCTGACTGAGCAGCAGCTTTCCGGCATTGAGGTGCTCCCTGAGGATGCCCAAGTCGGGAACCATGACGTTCTGCCGTATCTGGGACTGGATGACATCATCTACGACGTTTCGCTGACTCCCAACCGGGCCGACTGCTACAGCATCTGGGCCCTGGCCAAGGATGTCGGCGCCCTGCTGGGCAAGAAGGTGACCCTGCCGGATTACCGCTATCACGCTGATGAACAGAAAGCCGATCTGGTTGTCCGCTCAGAAACCGACAAGTGCCCGTATTTCTACGGCAAGGTCATCAACCATGTGGAGATCAAGCCTTCACCGCTGTGGATGCAGCAGGCGCTGCACGCTGCCGGCGTCAAGGCCATCAACAACGTGGTAGACATCTCCAACTTCGTAATGCTGGAGACCGGACAGCCGCTGCATTTCTACAATCTGGCCAAGATCCCGGCCCGGGAAATCACGGTCAAGACCGGACTGAATGAAATGTATACTGCTCTGGACGGCGTTCAGTATCATGTCACCGAAGATGACATCATGATCACCACGGAAGGCAAGGCCATCGGCTATGCCGGCATCATGGGCGGCGACGACAGCAAGATCGACGACGAAACCACCGGAATCATCATCGAAGCAGCGCTGTTCAACATGGTCTCCATCCGCAATACTTCCCGCCGTCTGGACCTGTTCACCGAAGCGGCGACCAGGTTCGCCAAGGGCATCGATCCGCTGGCAGCGGAAAAGGCCGTGGAAAGAAGCACGCAGCTGCTGATCGAACTGGCTGACGCCTCAGGAATTGAGGAAACCGTCATATACGGCCAGCCGGATTATGAAGAAAGACATATTGACACCACAGCTGAGCAGATAAATACCCTGCTGGGTACTGAATTTACCGATTCGCAGATCTACAACGTCCTGGAATCCCTGGATTTCCAGCCGGTCTCTTCCGGACGCCGGATCACCGTAACCGTTCCTTCCTACCGCTACAGCGATGTCAGAGTATGGCAGGACCTCTCTGAGGAAGTCATCAGAATCATGGGCTATGACAACATCGAGTCGACACTGCCCAAGATGCCGACCACTCAGGGCGCTCTGGCCAGGGAAGGCCAGGAAAAGCGTACCATCAAGCAGATGCTCAACGGCTATGGCCTGGATGAGGTAATGACCTATTCACTGGTATCCGAAGCCAAGATAAGCGAAGGTCTGCTGAACATCGGCACGCCGGTGCGCATTGCCAATGCCATCAGCGAAGACAAGCGCTACTTCCGCACCAGCCTGCTGCCCTCACTGATGGATGTCGTCAGTTACAACGTGGCCAGAAACCATGAAGAATACGGCCTCTTTGAGATCGCCAACGTCTACAGCGACGAGGGCGGCATGGCAGCGCATCTTTCGCTGGCGCTTTCCGGTCATACCACATCCAGCAAGTGGCAGAAACAGACCGCGGACAACGACTTCTATACGGTCAAGGGAATCGTCCTGAGCATTCTGGACAAGCTGGGCTATGAGGCAAACAGAGTTGCCTTCCGGATCCCCGAAAAGGAAAACCAGGTACTGCATCCGAACAAGTCGGCTGAGATCCTGGTCGACAGAACGCCGGTAGGCATCATGGGCGTATCCCATCCGCTGCTCAATAAGAAGTACGATGTGAGCACCTGCAACCTGCTTGAGCTTGATCTGACAGTTCTGCTGGAGAAGAAGAAGGGCAAGATCCGCTTTTCGACCATTGACCGCTATCCGGCCATCAGCTATGACCTGGCGCTGGTAGTCAGGGAAGAAGTGAGCGGAAACGACATCATCTCAACGATCAAGAAGGCCGGAGGCAGTCTGCTGAGGAATGCGGAGATCTTCGACGTCTACCGCGGCAGCAACATTGAAAATGGTTACAAGAGCGTAGCCGTCAACGTGACCTATCAGTCCGCTGAAAAGACGCTGAAGGAGAGCGACGTAGCTGATATCCATGCCGATGTGCTCAGACAGCTTGCCAGTAAACTGCAGGCAAAACTGCGCGACTGAATCGTTTAAGTATTAAATATTGGATATGACAATGAAAACTGTTCATAAAATATGAAACAGTTTTCTTTTGCGGAAAAAATCATTGAAAAATCGCCGTCTGTTTTATAAAATTATATTAATATTCAAAAATAGGCATTTTTCTGTGTCCGAGAATAGAAAGGGGATTCTTATGAGTAAGATGACAAAGCGTTTGTTTACCGCAATGTTAAGCATAATGCTGGTTTTCGGCAACGTTGCCACTGCATTTGCCGAAACATTACCTGACGGTACAAAGCAGGCAGGTGACAATGCTCCCAAAACCGAACTGACCGTAAAGGAAATCGATCCGGACAGCACGGGAGTAAAGAAGCTTGGCGACGGTTTTGAAAAGCCGGCAGATCAGCAGCCCGAGAAGCTTTATGATGATGACGACATCGTCCGTGTCTCCATCAGACTGAGCAAGGACTCGGTACTTGAAGCCGGTTATCCGATCGAGGACATTGCCTACAACAAGAAGGCGGTCTCCTACCGGAAGAACGTTGCCAAACAGCAGACGACAGTGACTAAGAAGATCGAAAGAAAACTTGACATCAAGTTGGATGTCGTATGGAACCTGACGCTGGCGACCAACATGATCTCAGCGAACGTCAGATACGGCGACATTGATGCGATCAGAAAGATCGCCGGTGTCGTTGACGTTTTCCTGGAGAATCACTATGAAGTGGAGAAGGACGACAGCGATCCCGATACAGCCATTACCGCTCAGTACATGACCTATGCTGCCTATGCCTGGGCCATGGGTTATACCGGCGCCGGCAGCAAGATCGCGATCATTGATACCGGTACCAACCAGGATCACATTTCATTTGATCCCGACGCCCTGGAATACTCTCTGACCAGGGACGGCAAGACATTGGATGATTACGATCTGCTGACTCTGAAGGACGTAGAAGAACTCTTACCTCAGCTCAATGCCAACAACAAGGAAACACAGCACAACATCTCTTCAGCTGAAGATGCATATAAGAACCTGAAGATTCCGTTTGCCTACAACTATGTTGACGGCGGTTTCATCACGGACCACGATCATGACAATCAGGGCGAGCACGGATCACACGTTTCCGGCATTGCCGCTGCCAACTATTACGTAAAGGTTGACGGACAGTTCGTGGAAGCCATCGATTCCGTTTACGCGGTAGGCATGGCACCGGATGCTCAGATCCTGACCATGAAGGTCTTCGGTGAAAACGGCGGCGCTTCCGATTCCGACTACATGGCGGCCATTGAGGATGCCATCATCCTCGGCGCCGATTCCATCAACCTTTCCCTGGGTTCACCCAATGGTTTCTCTTTTGCTGAAGGCTACCAGGAAGTAATGGACTCGCTGGTTGAAAGCGGCGCGGTAGTTACCATCTCGGCCGGCAACAATTACGGATTCCTGGATTTCAACGATCTTGGAAGCACGATGCCGTATGCGACTGACAATAACCTGAATACGGCCGGCATGCCCGGTTCATACATCAACTCTCTGTCCGTAGCGGCTGCCGACAACGTCGGCGGCGTTGGTACGCCTCTGATCTTTAACGGAGCCAGAAAGGCTTACTATACGCAGACGCAGAACAGCGGTGCCGATATGGTTACCATCGCCGGAGATTATAAATATGTTTACATTA
>JAGAFL010000081.1:0-2679 GCA_017612595.1 Erysipelotrichaceae bacterium
ATTTTTATGAAAAGATTTTTGAGAATTTTCATAGGCTCCAACAGCGCTTCAGGTTGTTGAACAGGGACTGAACCGATTGATGATTTTTGCGCAGAAAAAGCAGTCAGAAGCTCAGGAAGAAGCTCACTGCTTCAGGGAAAAATAAGGCTTCAGGACAATTGGCTTCCTAAGGCTTCAGGAGCACTTCGCCGGCCTTACGGCTCTGGTATTTGCCCTTGACCATAACGGCCTGGCCGTTGATGTAGACATATTCAATGCCTTCCGGCTTATGATCCGGGACCTTTTCATCGACCTTCAGGTTATTGGGGTCGATGATGGTCAGGTCAGCCTTGTATCCGGGACGGAGATAGCCTCTTTCCGGAATGTGATAGCGGTCAGCGGTGGCGCCGGTCATCTTGCGGACGATCCGTTCCACCGGCATGCCGTAGCGCTGAGCCAGCAGGAAGAACTGCGGGAAGGTCTGGAAGGCCGCGATGTTCTGCAGGCCCTTTTCCTCGACCCAGGCGTCGGTCATGAAGACGGAAAGGTCATCTTCCATCAGTCTTCTGACGATCTCGTCATTGTAGTACTTGCCCAGGTAGATGGAACCGGCGCGGTTGGACAGTTCGACCAGCTTCAGGTACATGTCGATTGGCTTGACGCCTTCTTCCTCAGCCAGCTGGGCAACGGTCTTGCCTTCGTATTCCGGATGATCGTCGGAAATGTAGGCGACGACCATGTCGGGCCAGTCAATGCCCAGCACCTTGCGGTACATCAGAATGGTGAGCGAAAGCTTGAAGCGATTGACCGGTTTGACGGCCTCTTCCTTGCTTAAAGCGGCGTACCACTCCGGGAAGACGACGGTAATGACGGAAGCGCCGTAGTGGAAGGCGTAGTTGTCAAAGGCAAGCGGATAGCCTTCTTCACTGTTTCTGTGGAAGACAGCGAGCATCTTGTCCAGAAGCTTCCAGCTTCTCTGACCGGTAAAGATCAGATGGCTGTATTCCATCCGGCAGCCGGCTTCCTTCATCAGGTCAACGACCTCGTCCAGGCCCATTTCCAGATGCGACTTTTTGGTAAACAGCGGATAGTCCGCGGAGACGATCGAGCAGGCGCGGGGATGAACGGTGACGATGCCGTCATACTTGGCCACTTCGCTGGCAAAGGCGATCAGCTCGTCATGCTTGCTGTAGCGGTTGGGTTCATACATGAAGCCGAAGGAGCCGCCGAAGGCACCGCCCTCCATGGCTTCCCGGACATGTTCTCTGATCTCTTCGATCTGCTGCTCGGTATAGGGTGTGTTGTCATAACCGGTCATGCCGGCCCGGATGGAGCCGTTGCCGATCAGAGGCACCATGTTTACATACAGATTTCCCTTGGCTCTCTTCTTGAAGTCGGCAAAGGAACCGGGATGCTGGCAGTCAAACAGACCGCCGCCGATCTTGTCCTTATGGGGAGTATCCTTGCTCATGCCGAAAGGTGAGAAGGAACAGTTGCCGGTGATCTGAGTGGTGATTCCCTGTTCGATGAAGGGCCGGTAGAATTTCTCGGCGTCCCTGCGGTCATAGAAGAAGTCGTTGTGTGAGTGAGCGTCGATCAGTCCCGGGCAGACATTAAGTCCGCTGACATCGATCACTTCATCGGCCTTCTCGTTGATTGTCTTTTCTACTTTCAGGATGCGGTCATCTTCGATCAGTACATCGCCCTTATAGGGAGCAGAGCCGCTGCCGTCGATGATGGTTCCGTTCTTAAACAGTGTTTTCATATCGTGTCCCCCTGTTATGAGGAAATTATAAAACAAAACCGCCGATTTCACCAAAGGAAAAGGATGCTGCTAGGCATCCCTGCCAGTTGACTTGATCAGTTGCCGCTCAGGCATTGAATAATGTATTCAACGGTCAGCTGCTGTTGCTGCTGCGGGCTTATGACAGCTTCACGGTCACCGGACTGGGCGCCGTAATTGCCGAATTGGGCATGATTGCCTCCGGGAATTACATATTCAAACAGATGATCGGAAGCATACTGTCTGCCGTCGATGACCTTATCAGTGTTCAGTACACCATCCAGTGAACCATAGATCACGATTTCCAGATCCTCTTTATCCAGTGGCTTTGTCGGGTAAGCCGCCAGAAGGATTAGTCCGTTCAGTTTCTGGTGGTCGGCAGCGTACAGCGCTGCCATGGCGCCGCCCAGAGAGTGACCGCCGATGAACCAGCGGTCATACTGGTAAGCCGAGATGATGCCATCAGCTCTGTTCTTGCCGAAGACAGCCAGCCGGAATGGCATACTGATGAGGAAGGTGTCAACACCATGCTCAGCCAGCTGGCGCAACAGAGGGGCATAGGCGGTTTCTTCAACCTTGCCGCCGGGATAGAAAACCAGGGCATCAGCTGTTCCCGGACCGTCAAAGAATAATCCCTGGGAGATCCGGCTGATAGAGACCTTATCGTCGGACACCAGGGCTTTTGATGCCGAATCGTCGGCGGAATAGTAGATCCCGGTGTAGATGAAGAAAGCCCCGAGCAGCAGCAGAGCGATAAGCATGGGCAGCAGTTTCCAAATCAGTCTTTTCTTTCGCGTTTTCATGCCCGTATATCAATCCTTTGAAAGAAGCTCTCTGATGTCATCTTCACAAAGCAGCTCATACAGACCGTCCTGTGACAGCACGCCTCTTTTCAGTTGCTTTGGTAACATTCCCAG
>JAGAFL010000082.1:0-14018 GCA_017612595.1 Erysipelotrichaceae bacterium
AATTTAAATATAATTCATTATCTCTGAAAAATCAGTATCTTCTGATTCTTTTCGTCGTGTTTTTTCCTTCTGCTAAAGAAAAATCCGCAGGTTTTTATGTTTTCCTGCAGATTTTCCTGTCCTTAACTTAATGACGTTGGCCTTAAGGCGTCTTTTTTCCGTTATCAGTCGCTGACGATCAGGCTGAAGCTGCCCGGCTCTGCGGCGGCGTCCCGGAAGGTCTGCAGCAGCTGTTCACCGTACTGGTCCAGATACATCAGCAGGATCGTCTTATTCATTATGATCACGGCACACTCATCGGTGTACTCACCCAGACAGTCATAAAGGGCGTCCAGATTGTGGCCGTAGTAATCGGGCAGGCGCATGATGCGGGCGATGTAATCGTGGCAGGTCTGCCGGTCGGTCATCTTGGTTCCGTCAAGGATGAAAATGTTCATGGCTTACTCCTCTCCGTACAGCAGCACAAAGTGCTCATAGTGGTCATGGGTATAGTAGATCAGGCCGTCGTTGGAGTAGATGATGCGCCTTGACCCCCGGTCCTTGTAGCCGACGGTGTCGATGTCGCATTCATAGTACTTCCGCCCGTTGGCCTTTGGCAGCAGGCCCTCGCGGTTGCCGTAGCTGTCCCCGCCGATGGCGTAGCCCGGTCCCAGGACGGCTTCAACGTTGCCGCCTTCCCAGCCTTTCTGACGGGCTTGGTTCTTGGTCACGTAATTGGGCGGCAGATGGCCGTAGGTATGAATGTAAAGGGCGACGTCCTCCTTGCTGGAGTAGAAGCCGTTTTCATCAATGACATCCTGCTGCTGAGGCGCGGGGTCGACGGGCTGGGGCTGGGGATCCTTCTGTTCCCAGTTCCGCAAGCCCAGGTACAGTCCGCACAGCAGGACGAACACGACGATCCCCAGGATCGTTCTTTTTGTCTGTCTGCTCATCTTACAGTCTCTCCATTCTCTTCAGCTTGCCGTAAAGCTTGCTGACCGGCAGGCCGACAATGTTATAGTAGTCGCCCTCAATGCGGCTGATGTAGCGGCCGGCCCAGCCCTGAATGGCGTAGGCTCCGGCCTTGTCATAGGGCTCCGCGGTCCTGACGTAGCGGGCGATCTCCTCGTTGGTGATGTTTTCGAAGAAGACCTTTGACTCCTCGGAGAAGTGGTGCTCCTTCCGGTTGCACAGTACGGCAACGCCGGTGATCACCAGGTGTTCCCTCCCCCGCAGCAGTTTCATCATCTCTTCCGCTTCCTTTTCGCTGTGCGGCTTGCCCAGGATCCGGTCGTCGACCAGCACGATGGTATCAGCGCCGATGACGATGGCGTCGCGGTGCTGGTCAAAGACCGCCCTGGCCTTGCGGTAGGCCAGATCCTTGACCTGCCCGGCCGGGCTGAGGCCTTTTCTCAGGGTCTCGTCGACGTCAGAGACGATGACCTCGAAGTCATATCCCAGCATCTCCATCAGTTCTCTTCTCCGCGGGGAAGCGGAGGCCAGTATGATCTTTTTCATCTGCTCACCTCTTTTAGTCTGCCGACTTGATCTCCAGGATCATGTCGCGCAGCTCAGCCGCTCTTTCAAAGTCGAGAATGCGGGCGGCTTCGCGCATCTCCTTTTCCAGCCGGGCCAGCAGTTCCTGCTGCTGGGTACCGGATTTCTTCATCTTCCGGCTCATGTACTTAAGCGCCATCTCATGGGTCTCGCGGGAGTGAATGGCTTCCCTGATCTCCTTCTTGATGGTCCTGGGCACGATGCCGTTTTCTTCGTTGTACTTCTGCTGAATGCCGCGGCGGCGGTTGGTCTCGTCAATGGCCGCCCGCATGCTGTCGGTAATGGAATCACCGTACATGATGACCCGGCCGTTTTCGTTGCGGGCCGCCCGGCCGATCGTCTGGATCAGCGAGCGCTCGGAACGCAGGAAGCCTTCCTTGTCGGCGTCCAGGATTACCACCAGCGAGACTTCGGGAATGTCCAGGCCTTCCCGTAACAGGTTGATACCGACCAGCACGTCGTACTTGCCCTTGCGCAGATCGCGGATGATCTCCGTTCTTTCCAGGGTCTTGGTCTCGTGATGGAGGTAGGCGACCTTGTACATCTGATTCTCCAGGTACTTGCTCAGTTCCTCCGCCATCCTCACCGTCAGGGTGGTGATCAGCACTCTCTCATTTCTGGCCACCCGCTTGTCGATCTCCATGGTGATGTCATCGATCTGCCCCTTGCTGGGTCTTACTTCGACCTCCGGGTCCAGAAGACCGGTAGGACGGATGATCTGCTCTACCACTTCGCCGTTTACCTGCTCCAGTTCATAGTCGCCCGGAGTGGCGGAGACGCAGATGATCTGGTTGATGGCGGCCTCGAATTCCTCGAACTTCAGCGGCCGGTTGTCCAGGGCGCTGGGCAGCCGGAAGCCGTATTCCACCAGCGTGCTCTTGCGGCTGTGGTCGCCGTTGTACATGCCCCTTACCTGAGGCAGGGAAACGTGCGATTCGTCGACGAACAGCAGATAGTCTTCCGGGAAGTAGTCAAACAGGGTGAACGGCTTGGAGCCGGGAGCCCGGAATTCCAGCTGCCGGGAGTAGTTCTCAATGCCCGCGCAGGTACCGAATTCCCGCAGCGCGTCCAGGTCGTAACGGCAGCGCTGTTCCAGCCTTTCCTTTTCCAGGGGCTTGCCCTGATCCTCAAAGTACTTCAGTCTCTCCTGCAGCTCGATCTCAATGTTGTCGCAGGCCCGCAGGATGTCGTCCCTGTTTTTGGCGTAGCCGGTGGCCGGGAAGATGTTGTAGAGGGTATAGGCATTCAGGGTCTTGCCGGTAATGGTGTCGATCTCGGTGATCCGGTCGATCTCATCGTCAAACAGTTCAATGCGCAGGATGTAGGCGTCGGTATAACCCAGGCAGACGTCGATGACGTCGCCCCGTACCCGGAAGGTGCCCCGCTTGAGTTCCAGGTCATTGCGGACATACTGACGGTCGACGAACAGCTGCAGCAGGCTGCGGCGGTCGATCTTCTGCCCGGTCTTCAGGGTGAAGAACATGTTCCGGTACTGATGGGGATCAGAAGCGGCATAGATGCAGGCCACCGAGGCAACGATGATGGTGTCGCGGTCCTGCAGCACGGCGTTGTAGGCCGCCAGCCGCAGCATGTCCAGTTCGTCATTGATCATCGAGTTCTTCTCGATGTAGGTGTCGGTCTTGGGTACGTAGGCTTCCGGCTGGTAGTAGTCGAAGTTGGAAACGAAGTATTCCACGTGGTTTTCCGGGAAGAATTCCTTCAGCTCGCTGTAAAGCTGACCGGCCAGGGTCTTGTTGTGAACGAAGACCAGTGTCGGCCGGTTCATCCGGGCGATGACATTGGCCATGGTAAAGGTCTTGCCGGTGCCCGTGGCTCCCAGCAGTACCTGGTATCTCTTATTGGCCTTCAGGCCTTCGACCAGCTGATCGATGGCCTGCGGCTGATCGCCCAGCGGCTGAAACTGCGAATGAAGCTTAAACATAACTTAATTATAAACTATCTGTCTTTTACAGGCACTTGTTTTGTTAGCCGCGATATTCGGGTAATATAATGGTTGTATGGCACGAGTAAGAAAGAGAGACCTGTTACACGGAGACGTTCGCAAGCTGCTGATTCAGATGGCCCTGCCCCTGATGGCCTTTAATCTGGTCAGCGTCCTCTACGGCTACGTGGACACCCATTACATAAGTTCTCTGGGTGAACTGCAGGTCGGCGCCGTTTCCATCATGAACAACATCAACCTGTGCGGCAGCGCCTTCGCAACCGGCCTTTCCGCCGCCGGCATGGCGCTGATGAGCTCCGCTCTGGGGGCCGGGCAGCGCAGGCGCGCCAGTCACATCGCCACTCTGCTGTTTGCCATGGCGATGGCGATCGCCTTTCTGATCAGCGGCGGCTGCGCCCTGTTTTCCCGCCAGCTGCTGACCCTGCTCAAAACGCCGGAAGATATCTTTGAATATGCCAGGGAGTACCTGCTCGGACTGGCTCCCAGCTTCCTGTTCACCTACATCCTGACCATCTTCCAGGCGCTGCGTCAGTCCAACGGCGACAGCCGCTCGGCGGTGGCCCTCAACATCATTGCCACTCTCCTCAACGTCGTCCTGGACCCGCTGTTGATCTTCCGGCTGAACCTCGGCATGCTGGGCGCCTCGCTGGCTACCAGCCTGAGCAAGATGCTGGTCTGTCCGATCGCGCTGTTCGGAATGCTGGATTCCCATCAGGAAGTCTCCGTCGATTTCCGCCGGTACGGCTTTGACCGTTCGATCCTGAAGCAGATCATTCATACCGCTCTGCCTGCTTCCCTGGGCAGCTTCATGATGGAGTTCGGCTTCATCATCATGAACAGCTTCATCCTTTCCCACGGCTCGATCATCATGTCCGCCTATTCGCTGGGCAACAAGATCTCCTCGCCGTTCTATGTCCCCGTCAACGCCCTCTCCGCCGCCCTGGTCCCCTTCATCGGTCAGGCCGTCGGCGCCGGCGATAACAAGAGAGCCCGGCAGTGCTACCGCCAGGCCATGATCCTGTCGCTGGAGGTGTCCGCCGTGCTGCTGGCCATCGGCATACCCCTGGCCCCGCTGCTGGCGCATCTGCTGGTCGGCGAAGCCTCGCCGGAAATGCTGGAAAACGGCATCATCTACGGCCGCTTCTCCATCGGCACCATCGTCTTCATGGTCTGGGTCAACAACATCCTGGCCATGTTCAACGGTTCCGGCCACACCCGCTCCTCGCTGTTCATCAATCTGCTCAGGCTCTGGCTGCTGAGGCTGCCGCTGCTGATCTTCTTCGGCAGCTGCACCGACCTCGGTCCCCTGGGCATCTGGATGGCGATGATCCTGAGCAACCTCTTCTGCGGCATCATCAGCCAGATCTGGTACAGCGTGCACTTCAGCCGGCTGTATCCCATCTCTAAAGCATAAAAAAACTCAGCTGCCGCTGAGTTTTATTCTTTCCTATTCTCCTCTGGCGACTTCCAGAGCCTTCTGCATCTGAGTGTCGTATTTTTCTCTCTGCAGGCCCCAGGCGGTGACCACGGCGCTGTTGAGCCGGGTGGCGGTTGTGGAATTCAGGATGCCGTCAGCGTTCAGGCCGCTGGCCTTCTGGAAGGCCGTCAGGGCTTCAGCGGTCTTCTGAGAGAAGTAGCCGTCCAGACGGTCGACGTCGTAGCCCAGGAAGTCCAGCATGTACTGCAGGTTGATCAGCTTCTCGCTGACGCTGTCATACTGGTAGGTCTCGCCTTCATCCAGCGTCAGGAAGTTCATGTATAATGCCTCGTGCAGCCGCACTTCGTAATCCGGCTTGATGCCGGTTCCCGAGACGGACACGCCGCTGGGGCTGACCCACTTGAGATCCGTGTATTTCAGGGCGCCGCCGTTCTTCAGCATCTGGGTGACCTGAGCTACGCCCTTGCCATAGCTGACATCGCCGACGGTAATAGCTCCGCAGTTTTCGATCATCGCCATGGTGAACACTTCGGAACAGCTGGCGGAGTTGTTGTTGATGAGGATGACGATCCGGTCGTAGAGATACGACGGTCCGGACTTGCAGCGGTCGATGGTCTCATAACCGTAGCGGTCGATCTCGCGCATGATGATGTCGCCCTTCTTCATGAAGTAGGCGCTGACGCCGTCCAGGGTGGAAACGTAGCCGCCGCCGTTATCGCGCAGGTCGATGATCAGCGAGGTGACCCCGGCTTTCTTCAGCTTATCGAGATGCTGCTTCATTTCCTTGACGCTGCCGTCCGCGAAGGAGTTGAAGGTCAGGATGCCGACCTTGCCGTCAACGCGGCTGGAAACGGTGGTGTAGATCTCGTCGCGGGTGATGGTAATGTCCAGCCGGTCATTTCCGCGCTGGACCGTGATGGTGACATCAGTGCCCTTGAGTCCGCGGATGGCGTTGAGCAGTTCTTCGGACTCGAAAGTCTTCACGTCCCGGCCGTCCACGGCGACGATGATGTCGCCCGCCTGCACGCCGGCAGCCTGAGCCGGGCTGAAGTCCAGGACCTCAGAGACCAGAATGCCGTCTTCCAGTTCGCTGTAGCGGACGCCGATGCCGACGAAGTTGGCGGTCAGGGAACTGGTGAATTCATTCAGCTCCTCTGCTGACATGTAGACCGTATAAGGGTCCTTCTGGGCATCGACCATGCCTCTGATGGCATCGTCGATGAGCTTGTCACTGTACGCGTCCGTGTCCTCACCGTACAGGAATTCCTGCTGCAGCAGGCTCTTGACGCTGTTAAGGGTATTCAGGTCAGCCGGAGTGTCATTGCCGCTGCTGCCGCCGCCGTTGAAAAGCGAGCCGGTCAGATAGCCCAGTCCGAAGATGAATACCGTTATCAGCAGTACGAATGTCGTTGTAAGTATTACCTTGCCTATCTTGTTTCTGTTCATGACGAAATCCTCACTTATGTCATTTTAGCACAATTGAAGGCGGTTAAAAAGCGCGCTGTCCGCCATTATGGGAATCATATATAATGATGAGGGAGAAAAACCATGAGACAGGATTTTAATTACCACACCCATACCTTCCGCTGCGGTCACGCCGCGATCTGCGAAGACGAACAGTACGTCACTGCCGCCCTGCAGGCCGGCTTTACGACGCTGGGCTTTTCCGATCACGCCCCCTATCCTGACCGCGACAAGCCGACTGACCGCATGGATTACAGCCGGCTGCCGGATTATCTCGATTCGGTCAATTCCCTGAAGGAAAAGTATGCCGGCAGGATCGATCTGAAGCTGGGCTTTGAGATGGAATACTTTCCCGAATATCAGGACTACATCGAAAACGTCCTGCTTAAGAAGAGCGAATACCTGATCCTCGGCCAGCATTATGACCGGCCGGACGGCGAGTTTGACTACGCCCGCCAGGACAGCAGCCCTGAGCAGCTGCGCGTCTACGGCAGCCTGGTGGAAGAAGGCCTTCGCCGCATTCCCTTTCTCTACCTGGCGCACCCCGACTATTTCTGCGCCGGCATCCACGAGTTTGACGATACCTGCGTAAGCATTTCCCATCAGATCTGCCGGGCCGCGGCCGAAACCGGCACGCCGATGGAAGTAAACATCAAACTGGCCCGCCGGCCTAAACGGATATATGCGGACGGCGAGCACTATCTCTATCCCTTCCGCCGGTTCTGGCAGATCGCTCAGCAGTATCCGGTAAAGTGCGTCTACGGCTTTGACGCCCATGATCCGGGGATTCTGCTGAGGGGTGAGGAAATGTATGAGATCGCTGACGGGATCCTGGAAGGACTGAAGCTGGATTTCCTCAGGGAAAAACTGATATAGAAGAAAAACGGCATCTGCGAGGCAGATGCCGATATTTTTCTAATCACCGAACCAGTAGAACTGCTGCCACTCGAATCCGTAGATTTCCATCGGGTTCATGTAGCAGGGAGCCTTGTAGTTGCGGTAGTAACAGGCGCCGGTGATGTTGTACTTGAGGCCGAACCTCATGCCGTATTTCTTATACAGGGCGATGATTTCCTTGATCGAAGTTTCCTTGGTCGTGCCCTGATAGTAGATGGCCAGATGGAGGTGCGGACCGGTCGAGCTTCCGGAGTTGCCGGAAGTGCCCAGCACGGTCTTTTCCTTGTAGACCAGATCGCCGACGTGAACGTAAATGTCGGTCAGGTGTTCGTAGAAGACGGAATAGTACTTGCCGTCAACCTCGATGATGATGAAGACGTAGTTACCGGCGCCGCCGTTGCATCTGTTGCCCAGGTAGCCGCCGTTATACGGACAGCCGCCCTTGGCCGCAAAGACATAGCCGTTGGCGATCGGATAATACGGAACACCGTAGCCGATGCGGCCTACGTCGATGGCCGCGTGGAATCCGCCGGAATCCAGATGATAGTAGTAACAGGCTGAGTTGATCCTGAAGCGCTTGTTCTTGAGGAACTTGCCGAAGCCCTTGGATCCGGTAAAGGATTCCAGGACCTTGTCAATGTTCTTGATCTGCTCATCAAGCTCGTTGGCATCGATCTCCACTTCATCGGCCTGCTGCTGAAGCTCATCCATCTTCTCATGGTATTCATCAATGAGCTCCTGAGTCGCTTCCAGCAGTTTGTTATAAGTGACCTGCTTGCGGTTGAGGCTCTGTTTCTGAGCGATCAGCTCATCCTTCTGGAGCTGCTGGGCTTCCTTATCGGCCTGCAGCAGGACCTTTTCCTTTTCCATTTCCTCGATTCGGTCGCGGTTGTAGCTGGTGATGTTGTTAATGGCGCTGATCCTTCGTAACAGGTCAACGAAGGAGTCGGCTCCCATGACGAACTTGACGTAGCTGTTGGTCCGGTTATGAGCCTGAGCAACGACCATGCCTTCCTTGATCTGCACGTCCAGCTTGGCAATGTGCAGCTCCCGTTCGTCGATCTGAAGCTGGAGCTGTTCAATGTTGTCCTCGATCTTGACGATCGACTTGTTGATGGAATTTATCTGCTTTTCCAGGGCTTCGATCTTGTCGGTGTACTCCCTGATCTTCTTTCCCTGGTTGGCGATGTCCGCCTTCAGGTCCTTGATGCTGGCTTCAAGTTCCTTCAGTTCCTTTTCCAGTTCTTCCTGCCTGTCTTCCAGGTAATCGCGGAAAGCCTTGCAGACCTTCTTGTCATTTTCGGAAAGGTCCTTGTTGGAACACAGCTCATAGTAGTAGTCTTCCTTGTTGGCGAAGTCATATTCATCGTCTACCGCCAGCGTCACTCTCTTCTGGGTCCAGGAGAAAGCGATGATGATGAAGGCCATCACGATGAAGATGCGGATAAAGCGCAGTATCTTTTTCATCGTTTCCACCTCAGATACTTGTTCGCCGACAGCATTGACCCGATCAGGCCGACGACGACGCCGATGCCCAGGGCAAAGGCGGAAACGTAATAGACAAAGGGATAGACCGGTATCAGCTTAAGGATGCCGGAAACCAGCTGACCGTTCATCCGCTCATAGACATAGCGGTAGCCGAAGATGGTCAGCAGGATGGGGATTACCGATCCCATGATGCCGATGAAGATGCCTTCCAGAACTAACGGCGCGGTAATGTAGCCGTTGTTGGCTCCGCACAGACGCATGATGCCCAGCTCCTGCTTGCGCGAGTTGATGGTTATCTGGATGGTGTTGTAGATCAGGAAGATGGCCAGAACGGTCAGAGCCAGCGTAAAGCCGTAGCCTACCGTCCGGATGCCGGTCAGCAGACTGACGAAGTCCTCGATGGTCGCTCCGCCGTAGGTGGCGGAAGCCATGCCGTCGATCAGCTCTACCTGCGAGGATATCTGAGCCAGCGAATAGCCGGTTCCTACGGCGATCAGGAAAGCCCGGGGCAGCGGGTTGTTTTCGCCCATGTAGATCTCAAAGATCTTGCCGTCGTCGCCGAAGCTTTCGATCAGGCTCTGAAGCTCCTGTTCCTTGGTGGAATAGTCGACGCGGATGACGCCGGGGATCTTCTCAATGCGGTTCTTGATGGCGCCGATGTCTTCCTCAGCCACGCTTTCCTCAATGGGAGCGTAGATCTGGATGTCGCCTTCCACGTCGATGGTTATCCGGGAGATGTTGGCAACCAGGATCGTGAAGATGACCACCAGCACCAGGGTCAGCGTCACGGCATTAGCCGTGGAAAAGGCCATGGCAAAGTGATGGGTGATGCCCCAGATCGCTTCCTTAAATGCGCGGGCGATTCTTCTAAACATGGTAATAGCCTCCTTCCGGATTGTCATTGACAATGTAGCCATTATCCAGAGTGATGGTTCTCTTGCGGTAGGTGTTCACCAGAATGTCGTTATGGGTGACGACGATGATCGTCGTTCCCTGCCGGTTGATCTTCTCCAGCAGTTCGATGATCTCCTTGGAACGCCGGGGGTCAAGGTTGCCGGTCGGCTCATCGGCGATGATCAGCTTCGGGTTGTTGGCCAGCGCCCGGCCGATGACGACACGCTGCTGCTGACCGCCGGAAAGCTGGTCGGGATAATTGTTGAATTCCGCGGAAAGCTCAATGATGTCCAGCACTTCGCGGACCCGTTCATTGATCTCCTTCCTCGATTTATTGAGGGCCTCCATGGCAAAGGCGATGTTCTGGAACACCGTCTTGGTCTGGATCAGCTGATAATCCTGGAAAACCACGCCGATCTTGCGGCGGTAATAGGGAACCCGGGAGAAACGCAGCCGGCCGACGTTGATGCCGTTGACCGTGACCGTGCCGGAAGTGGGAGTCTCTTCCCCGTCCAGCAGCTTGATCAGCGTGCTCTTGCCGCTGCCGGTTTCGCCGATTATGTATACAAACTCTCCGTCATTGATGGTCAGATTGACGTTGTTGAGAGCGTGGGTTCCGCTTTTCTTGTATTGCTTGGATACGCCTTCGAGAGTGATCATGTTTTCCCTCCAATTAAAACTATATTAAACCAAAACGCCGTCGGCCGCAAATCAGACGCGGTAGTCGTAGGTGAAGCCCTCGCCCCTGACGTCCTTGGCTTCCGAGACGATGATGAAGGCCTTCGGGTCGATGCTCTCGATCCACTGAGCCAGCAGGTTGTACTGGTTCTTGGAAAGAACGGTCATGATCACCTGACGTTCGCTGTCAGTATAGCCGCCCTTGGCCGGCACGATGGTGGTGCCTCTTTCCAGGGAATTGTGAATGTAATCGCAGATCTCCGGCTTGTGGTCGGAAATGATGAACAGGGCCACGGAATTGCTGCGGGGCATGATGACCTCGTTGATTATCGCGTTGGAGATGTAGATGTAGATCAGCCCGATCATGACGTCCTGAACGGAATAGGCCAATAGGCCGGCGATGACCAGAATGCCGTCAACGACGGCCATCAGAACGGCGATCGGCAGACCCGTATACTTGTGGATGACCAGCGGCGGGACATCCGTTCCGCCCGTCGAGGCGTCTTCCCGGATGACGATGCCGATGCCGGCTCCGCCGACCACGGCGCCGAAGACGGCCATCAGCAGCTGATCGGCTTCGATCCGGATGTCGAACAGGGACAGCACGGTGATGAAGACGGGATAGACGGCTGAGGACAGGGCGGTCTTGATGGTAAACTCCCGGCCCAGCAGGAAATAGCCGATGATGAAGAAGATGATGACCAGAGCGTCAATGGTTATGGTGGTATCCCAGCCAAACAGTTCCTTGGTGATCAGAGCGATGCCGGCACAGCCGCCGGAAAGCACGTCGTAGGGCAATACGAAGTAGCTGACGGAAACCGCCAGCAGGAAATTGCCCAGACAGATCATGAACACGCTCTTCAGTTTTTTCATACACAGTAATTTTACCATAATCCCAGGCAAAGAAAAACACGGCGTTGCAGCCGTGTTTATGGTGTTATGATTACCAGCTTCCGCCAGAAGACCCGCCGAAGCCGCCGCCTCCGGAGAAGCCGCCGCCTCCCGAAGAACCGCCGCCGGAGCTTTCCGGCAGGGCTGCGAAGCTGTGCTGGCAGTTATGCATCTGATACTCCAGTGAGTGCATCAGCGCATAGTGGTCATTGTAGGACCGGTAGGAATCGTACCACTCGCATTCTCTGACGTTCAGATCCTTGAAGTGCTCGGTCCAGACTTCGGTCAGACCCAGGGCATAGGCATAGGGCAGAATGTCATAGAAGTAATAGGGGTTCTCCTCCACCAGTTCGTTCAGGCGGTCCTGATCGGCTACGCGGATGAATTCGCGCAGACCCAGGATCCTGCCCAGTTCGTTGTTGCCGTAGTCGGTACGTTTGCGCATGAACATGATGAACAGCATCAGGGCGATCTGGATGCCGGTTATCACCAGTCCCTGGGTGATCCGCGCGGACACGAAGTTCAGCACGCCGAACATCATGCCGACCGGGACGATGAACAGCAGGGCCAGGCCGAGAGCGCAGAGCACTTTCTTCCACCATTTCCAGGTATCGACCATGTATCTGATCTTGTACAGATGGATCAGCAGGTACATCAGCGTATCCAGCATGACGATCTGGAAGATCACGGCTACCAGAACGGTCAGGTCACGGTAATAGAAATAGTAGGTCAAAAAGGTCAGCAGCGCCACCGGCAGGAAGCTGAAGAGGGCCAGGATCAGCTGCAGGGCGATCGAAACATTGGTCGACAGGCTGCGCAGCTTGGTTGAATAGTACTTCTCGATCTTCTGCCTTACCGAATCCATGGTGTTGTGCAGCTTGTATTTCAGGGAAGAGAGCGCCACCTTGTCGCGGTTGTTAAACAGCCTGTTGAACAGGATCGCTTCATAGTTGCGGGCGCTGTCCTCCAGTTCGCTGCGCTTCTCCAGGATCAGGTCCTTTTCGGTCTCGTGAATGGTGATGATTCCCCTTCTGCCCCAGTCCAGAAGCAGGGAGATGATGTCGCGGTCGTTGACTTCCTCGTCAATTACCGTGCCAACTTCCGCCGAGGTCATGTCGGCGGGAACGTGGAATTCCACCGTCTGGATGACTTCCTTGTCCCGGCCGTAGATAAGAAAGACGACGCCTACCGCCATGGAGAACAGGGCGGCGATGATGATGGCGATCTTGCCGTAGTCGTTGATGTCCGGGAAATTGAAGTAGCCCTGCGGCAGCAGCACCTGAATGGTGATGGCCTGATTGGACTGGATCTGCTGATCGCAGCTGCCGGTGATGACATTGCTGGCTACCGAGATCCGGACGCCGTCCAGCTCGCCGGTTCCCGCCAGCATCTCGCCGTTGGGCGTTGAGGTATAGATCTTGCCGGCGTCAAAGTTCTTGGGCATTGTCAGGGTAAAGCGGGTGGCATCCGTAGTGGTGTCCCAGCCGCTGGTTATGATGTTGAGGAATACCATCTCCACGCCGTCCAGACCAAGTTCGTGGGTGTTGATGGTATAGCTCCACTTATAGGTTTCATATGCATTGGCATAGCGGTTGGCGTTGCCGAATTTCATGCGGACAAAGGAATCGTAATGGTCGATCTCCACATGATGTCCGGAAAGGCAGCGGACATTGGTGACGGGGAATCTGTAATACTTGGAGATCTCCTCGCCGTTCTGCTGCCAGGTCATGTGATACTCGGAGGGAATGTTCACATAGATGCCGTGCCTGTTGGCCGTGAAATGGACCTGCATTTCCTCGACGACTTCAAAGGCGCCGTCTTCCCTGACGGTGATGTCGACGTTGTGATAGAGGATATCAAAGGCTTCCTTAGCCTGAACCTTCGCCGGAGCGATCAGTCCCAGGGCCACCAGGGCCACCAGCATTAACTTGACTATTTTCTTCATGTTAGAACTCGACTTTAACATTTTCTCTCTGCTTTTCATCCGCCACTTCGAACATCGGCTCTCTCTGCAATCCCATTGCGGAAGCGATGAACCGGCTGGGGATGGTCTGAAGCATGGTGTTGTACTTGCGCACGACGCCGTTGTAGTATCTTCTGGCTGAGGCGATGTCGCCTTCCATTTCCTTCAGGTCAGCCTGCAGGGAAAGGAAGTTGGTGTTGGCCTTGAGGTCCGGATAGCTTTCCGCCAGGGCGAACAGCCTGCTGATGGCGCCGGTCAGCTCATTCTCCGCTGCCAGCTTGTCAGCGTTGGACGACGCGCCCAGAGCGCGGGCCCGGGCATTGACGACCTTTTCCAGAGATTCCGTTTCATGCTTCGCATAGCCCTTGACGGTAGCCACCAGGTTGGGGATCAGGTCAGAGCGCTTTACCAAGTAGACATCCATGGTCGAAAAGGCCTCGGAAATCCGGTTCTGCAGCTCTACCAGGGTGTTGTGCGTGCTGATGCAGTAAACAACAGCGATCACAATTACCGCCAGAATCGCAAAGAAGAAATATTTCATGTTAAAATCCCTCCAAAAATATTATACAATTTTTTCGCAAGTCTGCTATAATGTTTTAGACGGAATGTAGCTCAGCTTGGTAGAGCGCTGCGTTCGGGACGCAGAGGTCGTGGGTTCAAATCCCGTCATTCCGACCATTTGAAGAAAAAAAGCGGCATCATGAACTGCCCCACTAAAATGGGACACTTATAAAAAAGACCGCGTTGAAAGGTATGACAATCTGAACTGTTCAGGTGTCATGCCTTTTAGTTTGCGCTGAGGCCGG
>JAGAFL010000083.1:0-8004 GCA_017612595.1 Erysipelotrichaceae bacterium
GTCGCCGTGGTTCAGGTGCTCTTTCACCTGCTCATAGCTCAGGCTGCGGCAGTGAGCCCACTTGCCGTAGTAGCCGGTGGCTTCCTGGTTTTCTTCCTGCTGACGTCTGATCTCGTTGAGCTCTTCCTGCGAGCAGAAGCAGGGATAGGCCTTGCCTTCGGCGATCAGCTTCTTGGCAAAGGTCTTGTAGATTTCTTCTCTCTGCCTCTGATAGTAGGGGCCGTAATTGCCTTCAACCGGCTGCTGAGCGCCTTCGTCGAAGTGCAGGCCGAAATACCTGAAGCATTCGATGATGGCCTCAACGGCCCCGTCGACCTTTCTCTTGAGGTCGGTGTCCTCAATGCGCAGGTAAAAGACGCCGCCGCTCTGGTGGGCGATCCTTTCATCGGCAAAGGCCCCGTACAGGTTGCCCAGATGGACAAAGCCGGTCGGGGAGGGCGCCATGCGCAGTACCTCGGCTCCCTCTGGCAGGTCTCTGGCCGGGTACAGATCTTCGTAATATTGACAGTCGTGCTGCAGATCCGGATAAAGCAGATCTGCCAGTTTCTGATAATCCATGCTGTTTACCCCTCTTTCACGGTGAACTGACTGGGATGCTTGGTGAAGAAGTCTTCCTTCTCCCTGAGCTCCCTGATCCGGTGGTTTTCCCTGTCTTCGAAGAAGCAGTAGAGATCCTCAAAGGCGTAGTTCCAGTCGAAGAAGCGCTCGTCGGCGTTCAGGTATTCCGCCGTCTTCTCGCAGCCCTTGGGAACGATGGCGTGCGACAGCAGGGTCGCTACCCTGACCATGTGGAAGCAGTCGATCAGCGTCTGCCTTCTCAGTTCCTCGTTATCTTCCTTATCCGCCTGATTCATGTTGCGGGCCCAGTACTTGTTAGCCTGACGGATGTAGGTGTCCAGGGTGTTCATCAGCTGATGCAGTTCAAAGCGGTACATCTGTCTTTCAAAGTCCAGAATGGCCTTTTCGCCGGTTTCCCTGATCTCCCTGCTGACTTCACCGTACGGTACGGTGCCGTCATAGTATTTCTGCGCGCAGTAGAAGCAGCTTCTGATCAGCCGGTTGAGAACGTTGGTAAACAGGTTGCCCTGCGCCAGAACCGGGTCTGCTTCGGTGCTGTCGGCCATCTGCGGATTCAGCGGCTTGGGCATGAAGCTCACCGACTTGTTGGCCAGCGCCAGCGAGATGAAATGCGCTCTCAGCTGCTCGGCCGTGTAGTAGTTCAGCAGATCGGCGGCCATCGGCGGCTTGACGGAGCCGGAGCTGGAAGCCTTCTTATCCAGGAAAAGGATGTGATGGTTGGCAACCAGCGTCGGCAGACACAGTTCTCCCTTTCCCGGGTGAACGTTGAGTTCGCTGCCGTTCTGGGCCATGAACATCGGCATCTGAGCAACGCCGTAGAAATAGATGTTATCCTGGCCGATGAACTGGAAGACACCGGCTTCCGGATCGCACCAGAAATCCTTCCAGGCCTCGTCGTCCTTGCCCATTCTCTTCAGGAAGGTCTTGGTGAAGCTGATCGGCGCCCACAGGCTTTCCGGCCAGACCCAGACGGTCAGTCCTTCCTCGCCTTCCAGTGAAGGCGCCTTGACGCCCCATTCGATGTTGCCGGTCAGCCTTAACGGTACCAGCGTCTTGCCGGTGCGGTAACGTAAGCCATTGGCCGTCAGAACGGTGCAGGCCTCTTCCCTGTCCTTCAGTGTCCTGAAGGTTATTTCGAAGCTGCCGCCCTTTATGTTCTCCAGATCGGAGCACTGATGTTCCGGCAGCTGGGAAACCAGTTCCCTGTATCTTTCCAGTCCTTCCTTACGGACGTAGATGATCGGTTCAGCCAGCGATTCGCGCATGGTCTCGGTAACGACCCGGCGGACGTTTTCCTTCCGGGAAATGTCATCGACATACTCCTTCAGGATGTCGTTGCAGTCGGTCAGCCGGAAATACCAGTTGGTAACGTCCCGCATCTCCGGCGTTTCGCCGGTCAGTGTGCTCTTGGGATCGATCAGATCCTCGGGCATGTACTGGTGGCCCAGGTCGCACTCGTCGGCATAGCCCTTTTCGGACTGGCAGTTTTCGATCGGGCACTTGCCGATGACCTGCCGGCCGTTGAGGAAGCAGTTGGCCTTGGTGTCGTAGAACTGCTTGGTGACCAGCTTTTCGAGCCAGCCGTTCTTATATAAGGTGGTAATGAATTCGTTGGTGTACTGCTGGTGAATGTCCTTGCTGTCGAGCAGTCCGGAGGCACCGAAGATGTTGAGGGAGATCTCATAGTCATCAAGGGCTTTCTTCTGACTCAGATGGTTGGCCATGACGTAGTCTTCGATGGTACCCGTGAAGCCTTCGTTTTCAACCTTCTTGCGGTAGCCTTCCGCGATCGGTGAACCGTAGCAGTCGGTTCCGGAAACGAAGATGACGTTTTCCTTGCCGATGCGGTCTCTCAGGAAACGGGCGAAAACGTCAGCGTGGACGAAGACGCCGCCGATGTGGCCGAAATGCAGATCCTTGTTGCCGTAAGGCATGCCGGCAGTTATTACTGCCCTTTTGGGGAATTCTGGTCTGGACATAAAAACACCTCCAACAGATATTTAATTATACCACAGATGACTGACGCGGACTTAATCAGTTGGCAGATTCACGGCCCGGAGCCAGAAGAAAACACGGACGTATCCGTGTTGTTCGCTTTACAGTTCGGCCACTACCCGGCAGGGCAGACCGGTCAACCCGGCAAAATTCATTGGATAGGTTCGGGCGGTAAAGCTGTCGCTGATCTTCAGCACCTGCCTGAGATTGCAGAGGTTTTCGACAACGAACACATTGCGGTCGGCGCAGTGCTGGTCCATCGGCGTATGCTCTTTCCCCCGGCGCAGACCGGAGAAGTCAAGGCCGATGATCGAGATCTCTCTGGCCAGCAGTTCCTCAATCAGTGCATAGCTGAGCTGCGGATGCTGGCGGAAGTAACGGTGCGCCCCGTACGGTTCTTCTTCCATGAAGTCAGACAGGAAGGCGACAAACATGTCCTTTTCGATCCGGCTGAGGTCAATGTCCGCTGCTTCAATATCCCGGTCACGGATGCGGGAAACATCGAACACCATGGCCCGGCGTTCCGTGTATTCCAGGGGGAACTCCTTGTCCATGACGTCAAAATGCGTTCCCAGATGTCCGGTCACGGCCGCCTTCAGGTTGCCCTGGGCGTCTTCCGTCATCTGCGGGGTTACCTTAAGAGTCAGGTCAATCTTCATGCGCTTCTCCTTCTTCGTTTACCGGTCGCCGCCGCCAAACAGACTTCTCAAGGCTGTATACTCCCGGAGATAAAGGCCTCTTCTCATCTCATCCGTTTCCGCAAATTCCGCGTGCCGGGAGAACTCCTTCAAGGCCTGTTCAACGGTCAGCCAGCGGGGTTCCGTGCCCTGCTTCCTTTCCGTTTCCGTCAGTTTTCTTTCACAGCTGCCGGCGATCGTGCCCAGATAGTAGCGGCTGATGCCCTTCCATTCTTCATAGTATTCCGTGATCTCGACAACGCAGGGAGAAATGCGGATGATCGTTCCGGTCTCCTCAGCCGTTTCCCTGATGCAGCATTCTTCCGGGCTTTCCCCCTCTTCTTTGCCGCCTCCCGGCAGCGCGTACTGGCCGGTATGCCGCTCATAGGAAAGCAGGATCCTGTCTTTTTCCCGGATGATCGCCCGGCTGGCAACCCTCAGGGTATTCCAGCTGCCCAGATAGTTTTTCCCGACGATGCTGACGGTTTCCGGCTCTCTTCTTCCCGTCCACAGGAAAGCCATCAGGCTTTCAACGTCGCTGAAGTCATCGTAGTCGCCACTGATTCCCTGACGGTGATAGACAACCCCTTTTCCTTCATTTCTCTCCAGGCAATCCAGCAGCGTCTGGACGCCGTACCGGCGGGCGAACAGCGTAAAAGCCCGGGGCTTGATCCTGTTCAGCAGGCCCCTGGAACATTCTTCTTCGCATTCATAACAGTGGCCCAGCTTTCTCTCCAGGCAACAGCGGCGGTTTTCGCACCATTCTCTGTCCGGGCACTGACCGCTGTTGCAGCCGCGGCAATGCCCGTTTTCGCTGCACAGGCAGCAGGCCAGTCCGCATCTGCCGATTCCCAGTTCCCGTTTCATCCTCTTTTTCCCTTACCATGCCGGAAGCGCCGGAGTTTCCTCCCGCGCTTCCTGTTGTTGCAGTGTTTCTGACTGAAGAGCCTAGGCTTCAGCAGGCTGCTGAGCAGCCTTCCACTCAGCGTAGGCGTTCAGTTCCGGCTTGATGAAGTTCATGGCAAGCACGATGACGGCGATGTCATCCAGCTGGCCTAAGACCGGGATGGTGTCCTTGATCAGGTCCTTCTGCTTGATGAGATAGAGGAAGGCGCTGACGATCGTGACGATGACCTTGGGAGAAACGACGTCATACTCCTTGGTCGCATAGCTCTTTACCATGGAGACCATGACCGGCAGATCGCCGACGGCGCTGCCCAGTAACGGGGTTTCCTTGATCTTGGTCTGAACCATGTCAATGACGTTGTTCAGCTGCTCGTTGTTCTTGATCAGCTCGCTGGCTCTTTCCATGCCGCTTTCCAGAACTTCCTTTACCTTGGTGGTATCGATGAAATCATAATTCATTATTCAATTATCCTCCTGTATGCTTATGCATTAATTATCGCACATTATGCCTGATAACTCTATATTTTTCAGCTGTCCGGTCCCTGCCATCTGATGATCAGGCTTCCTTCATCAATGTGATAGGTATGAAAGTACCGTTCCTCTCTGGGGATCCACTTTTCCCGGAAGGCCTCTACGGCTTCCGGATTCCGTCTTCTGATGTTTTCCAGCTGTTCTTGGGGGCTGATGTCGAAGAAGATCTTCAGGTCGTAGACATCCAGGAAATACGGATGCTGACTGTAGGCTCCCTCAATTACGTTGAGCCTCTTGAAGGGCACGGTCACGGCCGGCCGGAAATCCATGGTCTTGCAGTCAAAGGCCCGGTACTCCACGTCCTTTCCTTCCAGCAGCGGCTGCAGTACTTCCTGCAGGAACCGTTCCCTGTCCAGGTTTCCTCCCGGTTCATTCAGACGCTCTTCCGTACGCTGAAAGGCCTGAGGAAAGAAGTCGTCCGTGTGGAACAGGTTACAGTCATAATGTTCCTTCAGGAAACGGCCCAGAGTCGTCTTGCCGCTGGCGCAGCGGCCGTCAATGGCCACCAGGATCACGTTCCGGTCGCTTTCCAGCAGTTTTTCGATTTCGGACAGAACCTGCTGATATCTCTCCGTATCCATAAGCGTTCTATTCAAACATTTCCACGGCCTGCTGCAGGCGTTCGATGATGTTGATCTGCTGCGGGCAGGCGCCTTCGCACTGACCGCACTGGATGCAGTCGGAAGCCTTGCCCTTTCCTTCCGTCACCCGCCCGTAGCGGATCGCCGAACGGGCATCGTTATAGACCAGCCGGCGGTTGACGTGTTCAAAGATCTCGGGGATGGGAATGCCCATCGGACAGCCCGGAGTGCAGTAGTGGCATCTGGTGCAGGGAATGGTCTCGATGGAGTCAAAGACTTCTCTGGCCCTTTCAATGACCGCTTCCTCCTCTTCGCTGAGAGGCTGGAAGTCCTTCATGTAGGAAACGTTGTTTTCCATCTGTTCCAGCGAACTCATGCCGGACAGCACGACCATGATGCCTTCATGACTGGCCACGAAGCGGATGGCCCAGCTGGCCAGGCTGACATTGGGATTGGCCTGTTCAAAGACTTCCCGGACCTGCGGGACCGGATTGGCCAGTGTTCCGCCCTTGATCGGTTCCATGACCACGATCGGCTTGCCGTGCTTTCTGGCGACTTCATAGTTGGCCCGGGACTGAACGTCGGGATTATCCCAGTCAGCGTAGTTGATCTGCAGCTGAACGAAGTCAACGTCCGGATGGTCGGTAAGCAGCTTGTCCAGCAGCTCCGGGGTAGCGTGGAAGGAGAAGCCGTAGTGCTTTACCAGGCCCTGCTCCTTAAGCCCGCGGACGAAATCCCAGATGTGGTATTCGTCGTACTTTTCATAGTTGTTCAGCTGAATGGCGTGGAGCAGATAGTAATCAAAGTAGCCGGCTCCGGTTCTTTCCAACGATGTCCGGAACTGCTGCTTGCAGCTCTCTTCATCCTCAGCAACGGCCGCATTGATCTTGCTGGCCAGGGTATAGCTGTCCCGGGGATGGCGTTCTACCAGCGCCTTGCGGGTCGCTTCCTCGCTGCCTTCATATATGTAGGCCGTATCAAAATAAGTGAAGCCGTTCTCCAGGAAAAGATCGACCATTTCCTTGAACTGCTCGACATCAATGGCGCCGTTTTCCTGAGGCAGGCGCATTAAGCCAAAACCCAGTTTCTTCATTTTATTGCTCCTTATCTGTTTGATGAATATATCAATATTATAGTTCATGCCCGGCCGTTTTTCAGCAACCGTGCCTGCCTCTCCCCGCCGCCCTGCTTCCATGCGGACAACGGCGGGAAAAGAAAACAGCCTTCTTCAACGGGAAGCCGGCTGTTTAAAAAATCACTTTTTCTGAATGGACGTGATCATCCAGTCGTCATGGATGAGCTTGTAGGGCGAGCCGCAGTACGGGCACTTCTTCATGTGCAGGGCATCGAAGCTGGAACCGCAGTTACGGCATTTGACATTGCAGAGGCTGAACTGTGGATCAGTATGGGCGTCGATGTCCTTCTCGACGCATACGATGTAGTTCTCGTCCCGGCGTCTGACACTGCCGTCATAGCGGCAGTTATCCATGAAGGCCTTCAGCTTCAGATGAATGACGCCGTCCTCGACGCTGGAAGACAGCAGCTGCAGCACGCCGCGGTACTGCATGTCGATCAGCGAATCGAGGAAGGACAGATCTTCGTTTCCCTCATAGATGCTTAACTCGCTGCGCTTATCCGTAAAGGCAATGGCCCTGAGCAGGGATATGAGGCGGCCTTCAAAGTAGGGGTAGGAGAAATCCGGCTCATACTGCCTGATGATCTTCTCGACCTTGTCACCGGTCTTGATTCCCTTGAGAAGGGGCAGAGCCCTCCCCGCTTCCTTAAACGCCCTGACCAGCAGATAGATGCTGTAGAGGAAATAACAGGTAATGGTGAGCATTCCGCCGGCCACTGCTCCCGTAAAGAGCGATACCAGTATTCTGAGTATCGCAGGGACGTCCACGTTGGAAAACCAGCTTACTATGGACAGCACCGCGGTAGCACAGACGAAGATGATCGTCAGATACTTCTTCAGATTCGGGAGAAGGGTCGCTCTTTCCACAATGCCCGGTACGCTGTACCAGGAAGTGAAGACCGGCCAGACGTCCTCGATCTCAAACACGGTTCCGCAATAGGGACAGCCGTCCCGCATGTCGGAGACCAGGCCGGTATGACCGCAGTTCGGGCAGGTACAGGAAAAATCGCTGAAGCCCTCCTTCTCAAGCAGCGTGGCATAGAAGACGATCGGTTCCTTTTCTTCCCTGACCGTCCTGTCTCCCTGCCTGATGGTCAGCCGGCGGACCGCTTCCCGGTAAATGACGCTGGCATTGATGCTCTCGCCCTTTCTGACCAGCTTGCCATTGATTTCCTCGGCGGTATGATCGATTCTGTTTTCCATCTGCAGGCCGAAACCCTGCAGGCGCTTGCGCTGCTGCGTAAGGACATAGCGCAGTTCCCGGGAAGCCAGAATCGGCTTCTTTCCGCTTACTGACCAGTCGTTCAGTTCTTCGGTAAAGGCGTTAAGCCTGTCGATGCCGCTGCCGGCAGCCTTGGAAGCAACGCTGAATTCACTCGTATCAACCATCTGTTAACCAGACTCCTTCCGTGTCTTAACCGGTCTACTCGATTCCGGTTACCTTGTATTCCCTGTCTTCAACAGCCTTGATCAGCACGCTGTCGTCAATCTCGTGACTGACCGTGACGATGGCCTGGCCCTTTTCGTGGCTGACCTGCGCGCTTTCCACGCCTTCAACGGCTTCCAGCGCCTTCTTGACGGTCGCTTCGCAGTGGCCGCA
>JAGAFL010000084.1:0-7434 GCA_017612595.1 Erysipelotrichaceae bacterium
CGTAATGGCGGTACTCCGAGTCTTCCTTGTAGTACTTCAGGGTGTCGTTCATCCAGCCCAGGTCCCACTTGTAGTCGAAGCCCAGACCGTCGGAGGGATCGCCGGTCACCTTCGGGTAGTCCGAGGAGTCCTCGGCGATGGTCATGGCGGAGGGGAAGTTCTGGTGGAGATGGTAGTTCATCCGCTTGATGAAGCTGATGGCCTCCTTGTTCTCGCCCTTGGTCTTGTTGCCGTGGAAGTAGATGAGATTGCTGACGGCGTCTACGCGTAAGCCGTCCATGTGGTACTTGTCCAGCCACAGGCCGGCGCTGGAGAGCAGGAAGCTCTTGACGACGTTCTTGCTGAAGTCGAAGTAGTGAGTCCCCCACTGGCTTTCGGCGTAGTTGGGATCGCTGGATTCATACAGCGGCGTGCCGTCGAAGTTGCCCAGGCCGAAACTGTCCTTCAGGAAGTGGACGATGACGATGTCCATGATGACACCGATGCCGTTGTTATGGCAGGCATCGACGAATTCCATCAGCTGCCTGGGGCTGCCGTAGCGGGAAGTGACCGAGAAGTAGCCGAACTGCTGATAACCCCAGCTCTGGTCCAGGGCGTGCTCATTGAGCGGCAGCAGTTCGATGTGGGTATATCCCATTTCCTTGACGTAGGGAATGATGACGTCGATCATTTCGCCGTAGTTGAGCCACTGGTCCGCCCAGTTGTGGCGGAAGCCGCCCATGTGAACTTCGTAGATGTTCATCGGCTTTGCGAAGTTGCGGTCGCGGTTGGCCATCCATTCGCCATCCTGCCAGTCGTGGTAAAGGCTGACAACCTTGTTGCCCCAGTCAGGACGGTTCTCATTATAAAAGCCATAGGGGTCCGCCTTTTCGATGAACTCCCCATTGGCGGTTTCGATCACGTATTTGTATCTGGCGTACTCCTGCAGGCCGCCGATCTTGGTTTCCCAGAAACCCAGATCCGACTTGAAGAGACGGTCAGCCTCCCGGTTCCAGCCGTTGAAATCACCAATCAGCCGGACGCTCTTGGCGTTGGGGGCGTAAAGTCTGAATATGGTGCCGTCTTCCGTCATGTGAGCTCCGAAGATCTCATAGGCGTTGACGCTGTAACCATCGTAGAAACTCTGAAGGGCATTAAGATCCATAGCCAAGTCCTCCGCTACTATATTCTACTAGAAAAAGGCCTTATTTAACAATACAATTTGCCCATTTTGACCATGAGGTTTTCCCGTTTTCCGACCACAGAAAAGGCCGGTTTTTCCCGGCCCTGTCTGTCCTGTTCTATACCATGAAAACCCGCTGCGAACGCATGATCTCCAGAACTTCCCGGTCGATCATTCCCTCCAGATTTTCATCCAGATGTTCACGGATGTAGGTGGAGGAGACGTTGCGCACCCGGCGCATGATCAGGTAGTTCTGCTTGTTCAGTTTCTCCATGGCTTCTGTGATGTCGATGTCATCGCGTTCGACGACGATGAAGGGATAGCGCAGCAGCTCCTGGTAGTTTACCCACTGGTCAAAGCGCTTGAGGCTGTCGGCGCCGATGACGAAGTACAGCTCGTCATCCGGATAGTCCTCATGTAGCTGGCGGAAGAGCTGATAGGTCCTCTCCGCCTGGTTATGAGACCGGTCGATGATGATGTTCTCATTCTCGTAGAGCTTCAGCATCGCGATCCGGGTGTCCAGCGGCATCAGCGACTGCTTGTCCCAGTATTCCATGGTGGCGACGATGATGACCCGGTCGACCAGGTTGTCGGCCAGCAGCCGGTAGACGATCTGCATGTGGCCGCGGTGGACGGGGTTGAAGCTGCCGAAATATACTCCTAATCGCATTTCTTATAGTAGGGAGTATGGAACTTGTGGGCAGCGTTGCGGTGAAGCTGCTCGATGCGTTCCTGTCCCTCTCCTTCCTCACCGTTGATGACCTTGGCTATCTCCGAATACCTGACGCCCATCTTGTCCTCATCCGTCTTGGCGGACAGTCCGTCATTGGGGGCCTTGTAGAGTACCGGATCAGGGACGCCGATGTAGGCGCCTACGGCGATGACCTCCTCGACGGTCAAATCATTGAGGATGCCGATGTCATAGGTGCTGTCGCCGCCCTTGGTGAAGTAGCCGACGTACAGCTCGCACTTGTTGGAGGTCCCGGCTACGATCCAGGTCCCGCCTCTGACCTCGCTCATCAGCGCGGCGATATAGTAATTGGTCGCCATCCTCAAACGCGGCTTGAGGTTGATGTTGGCATTGGACAGCGGATTGGAACAGTCGGCGATCTTGCCTGCTTCGGCTACGAAGCTGTCAAAGGTGCTGGTCAGATCCATGTTCAGCATTTCAAAGCCGAACTTCTCCGCCACCAGGTGAGCATCGCTTTTGTCGGTCGGGTTGGAATGGCACGGCATGGTAATGCCGATGACGTTTTCCGGTCCCAGCGCCAGCGAGCACAGTCCGGCAACGACGCCGGAGTCCTTGCCGCCGCTGATGCCCAGGACGACGCCTCTCAGGTTGTTTTCCCGGAAGTAATTTCTGATGAATTCAATGATTCCCTCAGTGTGTTTCTTTACATCAAACTCTCTGCTCATGTTCTTTCCTCCAATTGATGCTTCTTTCCAGATAATCTACGTATTCAGGATTGCGGCACATGCCCTTGCCGGCAACGTCGGACAGCTTGGCAACATCCTGACCGTTGCACAGCACCGTCTTCATGACGATGTTCAGCGACTTCTCGTCGGTATCGTTGGCAATGTAGGTGCCGATGCCGAAGGCGACCTTGGCCCGGCCCTTGAAGTGCTCACGGATGTCATGAGCTCTCCGGAAGTCCAGACTGTCGCTGAACAGCAGCGTCTTGGTTTTGGGGTCGATGCCCATCTTCTGGTAGTGCTCGATGATCTTCTCGCCCCATTCAATGGGATCGGCGCTGTCGTGACGGACGCCGGAGAACAGGGTCGCGAAGGTCAGGTCGAAGTCCCTGAGGAACATCTCCGTGGTTATGGTGTCGGTCAGAGCCGTGCCGTTCAGAACGCCGTATTCATCTACCCAGCTTCTTAAGGCGAAGTAGTTGGAATAAGCCGGATTGAGCTTGTGGTTGCCCTGACCCACGCACATGATCCATTCGTGCGCCTGGGTACCCACCGGGGTGACGTTGTATTTACGGGCCAGATAGACGTTGGAAGTTCCCAGGAAGGATGAATCGGGGTATTTCTCTTCGCTCAGCCTCTTAACAGCCAGTTCCTGGGCTTCGCCGGAAAGTCTTCTTCTTAAGCCGAACTCCGAGAAGGAACCGAGGTTGCAGGTCCCGTCTTTCAGCCAGCCGATCTTCTCTTCCAGTCTTCTCTTGAACTGCTCGTAAAGCCGGTCGTAGTCGAAGTTCATCCGGAAGTAGACTTCGTTGACGATGGCCAGGGTCGGAATCTCGTACATCGAGGTGTTCAGCCAGGACCCCCGCGTCTCGATCCTCAGGCCGCAGGGGGACTGATCGTCGATCAGGAAATCATCAAAGTTGGGCCTCCACAGTCTCAGGAAATTGACATAGGAGCCCTTGATCCACTTGATGCTGTCAAGATAGACCAGTTCGTCTTCCCGGAAGCGCAGATCGCAGTAGGCCTTGATCTGCTTCCTGATCTCCATCAGCATCTCCTTGCTGAAGTGTACGTCCTTATTGCGGCACTTGAAGTCCCAGGTCGTCATGTATTCGGGATACTGGTGATATATTGCCTGCCCCATGGAGAACTTGTACATGTCGGTTTCCAGCAGGCTGGTGATGATCTGTTCCATTGTCGCCCTCGCTTTCTAGATGATGTCGATCTGGCAGCTTCTCATCGTTTCGATCGCTGCCGCGTGCTTGGCGGGAGTTACTCCCGCGCAGGCCTTTTCAATGACATGGATCGGTGTCTCCTGATTAACCGCCTTGATCAGCAGAGCGTTGGAAATGACGCAGATGTCGGTGCACAGGCCGATCAGGGTAACGTCATCGTAGCCGCCGGCGATGCCGGCCAGCCTGACGGATCCGAAGGTGGTCTTCTCCACGACGCGTACGCTGCCGTTTCTTCTGCCTGCCGCCGCCTCGACCCGCGGATTAAGCTGCCAGCCTTCCGTGTCCTTCACGCAGTGAACGACGGGAAGGTTGCGGCCTTCCTGAGTCAGCAGATAGTCTTCAAAGTGGGTGTCCTTGGTGAAGATCACGTCATCATACTGCTCATCCATGACCGCCTCCACGACACTGTCAATGATTCCTTCAGCTTCTGAAGTTCCCAGGGAACCGTCTACGAAATCATTCTGAACATCTACAACAACCAGCAGTTTTTTCATGTCAATTACCCTCCATGTTAACGTATAACGGATTAAATCTGTACAGCATCGCCGCCTTACGGTTCTTCCGGTATTCCCCGGTCGCGGTCAGCCGGGAAACGATGCTGCGGCGGAAGTTCGGGGTGTCCACCTTCAGGCCGCTGACTGCTTCATAGACAGTCTGCACCTCCTTGAGGGTGAACTTCTCCGGCAGCAGGTTGAACAGCAGGCCGGAGGAGACGGCATTTGACCGCAGCTGATCGACAGCCATGTTGACCAGCTTGATGTGGTCGGCTGCCAGCTCGTCTTCGCTCATCAGCCGGGAAGAGCGCTTAATGTAGTTGCCCTGAACCGTCTCGGTGATCTCATAGCTGATCTCCACCTCCCCTTTCAGCGTCAGCAGCGACACTCTTTCGTTTTCCTTCAGCTCCACCGTCTTCTTTTCGACCGTAAACCAGGCTGCTTCCCTGGCGTCATCGCCGCCCCTGACATCCCTGAGATTCTCCTCAGGACTCAATGACAGGTAGGCAGTGGAAATGGTGCGGCTGCGGGGGTCGCGGTCGACCTTGCCCAGGGTGTAGAGCTGCCGGAAGTAAGCAGCGTCGGAAACGTTGGTTTCTTCCTTCAGTTCCCTCAGCACGGCCGTGTCCAGATCTTCGTCATATTCGACGAAGCCTCCCGGCAGAGCCCACCGGCCGATCCAGGGATGGTTGCGTCTTTTGATCAGCAGCAGCTGCAGAACGCCGTCGCGGACCGTGAACAGCAGCATGTCCACCGTGTTGTTGGCCTTGCGGTACATGCTGTCATCATAGGCAGCCAGGAATTCGCTTTCGCTCTGTCCCTTTTCGTTGAGGATCTCCATCTCTTTCTTCCTCCCATAAGCATTATAAAGCATTATAGTCATTTTGACTATATTAATTTTGCTTTTTTACGAAAAAAGGATCTTGACGATCCTTTGACTTCGATCTGCCTGCTTTCCTAATGCTCCACGCCGATCTCCCGGCAGTAGGCTTCCATCCTTTCCGCATATTTGGACGGGCCTTCCTTTTCCAGGGTGGAGGGACCGGCTACCAGCGAATCGGCGCCGGCCTGCACATACAGCCGTCCGTGCTCCGGAATGATGCTGCCATCGACGGTGATTTCGATGTGATGGTCAGCCAGATCGCAGATCTGACGCAGCCTTTCCAGTTTCTCGATGGCGTTGGGAACCATCGGCTTGCCGAAGAAGCCGGGGTTGACCGCCATGAAGTTGACGAAATCCAGTACCGGCAGCGCTTCCCTGACATAATCCATCGTAATGCTGGGGCTGATCGTATAGCCGGTCCTTACGCCCCTGTCCCTGAGCTCTTCCATGACCCGGTAGGGATGGGCCGTGGTTTCCGGATGAATGCTGACGCGGTCACCTTCTCTTAATTCGTAGCGCTCGATGATTCTTTCCGGTTCGTAGGCCATGACGTGGAAATCCAGCGGGATCCTGGTAAGGGAATGCCATAAGGGGGCTTCATCTACGCCCATGGCGAGGTTGGGAACATAATGGCCGTCCATGATGTCAAAATGCAGACCCTCCGTGTTAGTCTCTTCAAACGCCTTGACATAGTCCAGGATCTCCCAGGGCTTGAGCGCCCAGATGTTGGCATAGAAACCGATCTTCTTCATTTTTCTTCTCCTTTGTTTCTTCTGTATTCATCCATGAAGCGCTCGGCGGCGTCCTGCCAGTCGGGCAGCTGTTCATGAAACAGCGACTCATAGGTCAGCGAGATCAGCGGCGAATAGCGCTGTCTTCTGGCAAACTTGATGGTGGCGGCTTCTACCGGATTGACCAGTTCTTCGGGGAAACCGGCCAGCACACAAAGTTTCTTGTAAAACTCGTAGCGGGAAGCCTCGCCGCTGTTGACGACATGATAGGTCCCATACGCTCCGCTCAGGGCGATCTTCTCGATAGCCACCGCCAGATCATGAGTATAGGTATTGGAACAGACCTGGTCGATGCCCGCGTCAACCGTCTCTCCCTTTTCCCATCTTCTGATCAGATTCAGAGCCATGTTCCGTTCAGGATGTCCCTTGGTGCCAAACTGCAGTCCGGTTCTGATGATGTAGTACCTTGAACACAGGCTCTTAATCTCGTTCTCCCCGGCCAGCTTGCTGAAGCCGTAGACGTTGATGGGACCGGTCTGGTCATATTCGTGATAAGGACTGCCCTTTTCGCCGCTGAAGACCGCGTCGGTGCTTATGTACAGAATGGCGGCGTCAGCTTTCCGGGCTGCCAGGGCGACGTTGCGGGTCGCCAGCGAGTTGTTGACATAGGTGTATTCCGGATTCCTCTCCGCTTCGTCAACGTCCTTAAGGGCGGCCGCATGAACGATGAGATCCGGATTTTCCGTCACGATCCGGATGATCGTGTTGTTAACGTCCGTAAGATCCAGATCCTTACGGCCTTTAAGCCTGACCACTTCGTGTCCTCTTTCGGCAAACACGTCTGCGATCTCTTCGCCGACCAGTCCGGAGGCTCCGGTAACAAGTACTTTCATATGTGCTCCTTTCCTTTTCGTATATCCCTGCCGCTGTCTTGGATCATCTGAAATCAAGATCTCTGGCAAACTGTTCAATTTCTTTCAGCTCAACGCTGCCAGCCATGCCGCCCTCCCGCGTGCAGCAGTATGCCCCGGCTGCCGAGGCCAGATACAGCGAACGCTGATAGTCCATCCCCTGATGCCGGCAGGCCAAAAAGCAGCCGGCAAAGCTGTCACCGGCGCCGGTGGAATCAACCACGTCGACCTTAAAGGCCGGCTGGAAGAACGCACCGTCCCGGGTATGACAGGTGGCTCCCTTCTCTCCGGCGGTCACGCAGACAAATTCACATCCTCTTTCCAGCAGTCTGTCCACGGCCTGACAACCGGTAACTTCGCAGAGTCTGCCGTAGGCCTTTTCATTGAGGAACAGACCGTCAGCCAGTTCCATGATCGTTTCCCTTTCATAATCATCCCGGTACTGACAGCCGCCGTCAAAGATTACCCTGGCACCGTGCCGGCGGGCTTCTCTCAGCGGCTGCAGATCCTGAAAGGAAGTCTTCAGGATCCTGGCCAGGGAATAGATGTATTCCGCTTTATTCAGCAGTTCCTGCATCTGCTCATCGACTTCAAAGAACGGCCTC
>JAGAFL010000085.1:0-4913 GCA_017612595.1 Erysipelotrichaceae bacterium
GTCTTTTTCCGGTAGGTCTTCAGCAGCGTCCTGACGTAGGGATCATCCGGCGAATTGTTGGTCGGCGGGGAATCATAGTCCAGCGACACCTCGGCGATGCATCTTTTCTTCAGGATCTCCGTCAGTTCGCCGCTGTTGAGCTGATAAGGGTAACGGCCGTCCACCTGACTGTAGATCGTGCCGTTTTCATCGATGCGCAGAATGCCCAGATTGGTGGTAAAGCTCTTCTGCAGACCGTGACTGAGATGATAGCCGAAGCCTTCGCCATAGGGAGAGGCAAAGATCTCATAGAGATTGGCCGCCAGCTGATCATGGTCCTTCAGCACATAAAGCAGATCCGTCGTGGCGCTGTGACCGGCCCAGGGAATTGAACAGTGAGCCTGCTTGCCGTAAACGGTAAGGGTATGGTCTTTCAGTTCATACTTTCTGATCCTGCCGAGGCTTTCCTTCAGCAGGGAAGTGTCGAAAGCAGGATCAAGCTGAACTGTTGCGACCGGCGGGATGACATTGCACTGAACGCCGCCGTCCAGTCTGCGGATCAGCGTTCCCTGATACTTTCCTCTCAGATGCCACATCAGCGCGCCCTTTTCCCCGATGGCCATCGGGAAACGGCCGTCCGGCGTGAAGGCAAAGTCGGGAAGACCGGCCTTTTCAACATAGTGGAACATGTCATTCATGGTCCGCTCCTCGTCGCTGCCCAGAACGATCCGCAGTTCCCGGACAAAGGGAACCCCGTCTTCCGTAAGCTTCTTGAGAACCAGATAGCTCTGGAAGGCGGCGGTCTTCATGTCGCTGGTGCCCCGGCCGTAGAGCCGGCCGTTGATGACTTCCGGCTTGAAGGGATCCCTGCTCCAGCCATCACCGACCTCAACAACGTCCAGATGCGAGGCGATGTCGATGCGCTGGCGGTGGCTTTCACCCTTTCTGCGGATGGCAATGGCCTGGTTATCGTATTCCAATACCTCAAAGCCGTCCCGCAGGGCCATCTGACGCATGTAGTCGAGCGCCCTGGCCACACCAAGACCATACGGCATGCTCTCGCATGCCGTCTGTTTATCATAAACCGAATTAATGGCCAATAGTTCCTTCAGCTCATCAAGATGAGCCAGGAAATAGTCTCTTACTTCACCCATGGTGCCCAGATCAGGAATTCACGGTGGCTGACGATGCGTACCACCACGATGGCAATGAAGCCGGCATACAGCAGGATGTTGGCGATGTTGACGATCCGGTCACCTTTGGTCGGTTCGTGTTCGGCATAGTAAGTCCTGGTCTTCATGCGGCCGTAACCGCGCAGATCCATCGCGTCTGCGATGTTGCCGACCCGGTCAAAGGAGACGATGATCAGCGGTACCAGGATCAGGACATTCTGCTTCAGCCTGGTTATCAGCGAACTCTTGCGGGAGTCCAGTTCCAGACCGCGGGCCTGCATGGAGATCTTGATCTCATTGAAGTCCCGGGCGATCTCGGGAATGTAGCGGAAGGCCAGAGAGATGACGGTGGAGATCTTATAGGGTATTCCCACGCCGTACAGTCCGGCAGCCATCTCGCTGGGCGTAATGCACTGAATGAAGGTCAGGGAAACGAAGAAGGTGGCCATGAACTTGGTCAGTCTGACCAGGAAATACCACAGCGTTTCCGCCGACAAAATGTAGGTTTCCGTGAATCTGAACAGAACCGTCGTCGCTCCGACCTGGCTGTATCCGTAGTTGGGGGAAACGACCCAGATCAGGAAAAGATTGAACAGGTTCATCAGCAATGTAAAGACCGTCAGGCCCCTGACTGTCTTCCATTCCGGCTTGATGGAGATCAGGCCGATGATGGAGATGATCAGGATGGGGAAGAGTATGCGCATGTCCCAGGTCGCCACCAGAATCAGGATGAAAGCGAAGAACAGGCGGATCTTGGTCTTGCCCTGCAGTCTGTCCAGGAAGGTCTTTCCGGGAGCCAGAGCAATGAAAAGTCTCTTGCCAAAGCTATCCATTTTCTCTCTCCTCCCTTTCTCTTTCGATGAAGTGCCTGATGAATTCCTCCGGATCAAGGCCGACCTTGCGGGCCAGCAATACCAGTGAGGTTTCCTTCAGATTCGCTCTTTCGATGATGCCCTTATCGGACAGAACCTTATAGACGAAGTCATCGGCAATCAGCCTGCCGTCGGCAAACACCAGCGCCCGGTCGGTATACTCGATGGCCAGGTGCATGTCGTGGGTGATGAAGACGATCGTCTTTCCGTAGTTTCGGTTCAGATCGTCAAGGAACCGCATGATCTCCGTGTAATGGCGGTAATCCTGTCCGGCCGTCGGTTCATCAAGGATGATGACGTCCGGCTGCAGCGCCAGGATCGAGGCGATGGTTACGCGCTTCTTCTGACCGTAGCTCAGGGCGGAAACCGGCCAGTTGCGCATCGGGTAGAGGCCCGTCATCTTCAGGGTCTCCTCAGCGCGCTGGCTGATGAGTTCTTCCGGGAACTCGTTGAGCTGCAGAGCCAGGGTGATCTCGTCCATGATCATGTCCTTGACCAGCATCTGGTTGGGATTCTGCATTACATAACCGATCAGCTGACCGATCTCCCGGATCGACATGGAGAGGTAGTTTTCTCCGTTGATCCTGATCGTACCGCTGATGGGCCGGATGATGCCGCATAAAAGCTTGGCCAGCGTGCTCTTGCCGGCGCCGTTCTTGCCGACGATCGCCAGCTTTTCGCCTTCCCTGATGGTCAGGGAAACGTTTTCCAACACCTTGTGGTCGGGATTGTACTGGAAGTCGACATTTTCCACTTCCACTACAACCTTTCCCTTTTCGCCGACGGTATAGGGCTTGGAACGGGCGAACTCGCTGAGAACGGCATCACGGTATCTGTCGATGTCGATCTTTTCGATGTCATCAAGATGTTCGCCTTCCGCAAATCTGATCCCGGCGTTCTCCAGAGCGGCAATGTACAGCGGTTCACGGATACCGTGGGTCTTCAGCTGGCCGCTGCAGAGCATCTCATCAGGCGTGCAGTCTTTTACGATGCGGCCGTCATTGATCAAAAGAATGCGGTCAACGTGACGGTAAAGGACGTCTTCCAGACGGTGCTCGATGATGATGATCGTCTTTCCCGATTCCCGGTGGATCTTATCGATCAGATCCACCGCGGTCATGCCCATGGCCGGATCAAGAGAAGCCAGCGGTTCGTCAAACAGCAGGATCTCCTCGGCGTCATGCAGAATGCCGGCTAAGGCGACCTTCTGTTTCTGGCCGCCGGAGAGGTCAAAGGGCGGATGGGTCAGGAATTTTTCCATGTCGACGATGCGGGCCGCCTCATCAACGATCGGCAGCATCTCGCTTCTGGGCATCGACTGGTTCTCCAGGGAGAAGGCAATGTCCTCGCCGACGGAAAGGCCGACGAACTGCGCGTCGGAATCCTGCTGAACCGTACCGACGTGCTTGGAAAGTTCAAACAGACTGGAATTCTGCGTCTGCAGACCGGCAACGGTCAAAGACCCGGTAATCGTACCGGGGTAGGAAAATGGAATCAGTCCGTTAATGCAATTAGCGAGTGTGGACTTGCCACACCCGCTTGGACCGAGAATCAATATTTTTTCACCCCGATAGATGTCGAGGTTGATATCATGAAGAGTTGCCTCTTTCTGATGCTTGTACTTAAAGCTGAAATTCTTGAATGAAACGACTGCTTCTCTCATGGTTCCCTTTCCAACTGGTATCCGAGGATAGCAGTAATTAGTCTTTGCTTAAGCCTGTGAACTTCTTGTTTCTGTTAGCTAAGGCGATCAGTAAGGGAATACCGACAACCAGTAATACCAGACCATCGGAAATGATGGCAGCAGTTACCTGTCCCCAGGTAATGGTCAGTTCGCTTGAATAGAAGAAGTAGGTCAGGACCGGAGTGACAACGCCGAAGCCTAAGCCACAGCCGATCAGGACGAATAAGGCGTAGGTAATGGCACTCTTGGTGTTGAATACGCCTTCCTTGACATTGGAGCCTAAGACGCAGCCTAAGCCGGTGAAGAAACCTAATACCAGGTTGCCTAATGACCAGTCAAACCAGAAGCCCCAGCCACCGATCAGGTCAGCCAGAACGTTACCAAGGCCGGCAGTGATGGCAGCCGGAACCGGTCCGAACAGAGCTGCGACGACAGCTACGACAACGTAAGCGGAAGTCAGGGAAGTGTTGGTGAAGACCTTGACGCCTCCGTAGACCATCAGGACACCGAACAGGGCGACACCGATAGCAACGCCGACGATCGTTCTGGTATTCCAGTTACCTAAAATCTTTTTTGCCATAAAATATCCTCCTTTTTTGACAAGTATATATTACCACATCAGTGGATAATAGCCGTAAATCATGCCTTGCCGCTGCACTGAGCGGCACCAATGTATATATTGTAAACTACCGAGGTCAAAAGTCAATTGCGGAAAACGGTTACAGTTTTCAAAAACTGACTGACCGGCCCGCCGTTACGTTCTGGTGATGGTCACCACGTAGTTCAGAGCCTTCAGGGTATTGCCGTCGCACTCCGGCATGTAGGTCTTGACGAAGTTGCCGCGGTTGATGGAAAGCCTCAGCGACTGTTCCTCTCCCAGCTCACTGTTGCCGCAGATCAGCACCTGACCGGCAGCCGTGTAGCCGAAGGAACGTTCATAGATCACGCTGCCGTCATAAACGGTACGCTGGCCGTCCATGATGTTAAGATGAACGGTATCACCGTATTCAAAGCCGCCAATCTGGCGGAACTGCTGATGCCTGATGGCGATGCGCGGAGTACCGAAGGCCATGTCAAAGTTGAAGATGCCGCCCTGGGCAAAGCCCTCGCGGACCACGGTCGGTACCGTGGTCATCGGGAAGCGGATGACATCTTCGACCGGATACTGCGGTCCCACCTGCTCATAGGTGATCTGGCCGCTGGCCA
>JAGAFL010000086.1:0-6828 GCA_017612595.1 Erysipelotrichaceae bacterium
GTCAGCCAGATTCCTGGTGGAAAACGGCGTTCCGATCGACAAGCTGAACCTGGGCAACATGCACTTCTCCGAAGGCAAGCATGTTTCCAAGGAGCCGCACGTCTATCTGGACGAGAAGGACGAGGAAGACATCGAAACCATCAAGGCCAGGGGCATCCGGGTATTCATTCAGATCGCTCCGGGCGATACGCAGTACGATATGTAGGCACAGACTGTTCTATCTCAGAACAGCAAGATAAAACTCAATATAAAGAAAGGAGAATTATATGAGTATTACATTAGTGCAGGGACTTATGCTAGCGCTCATGTCAGCTATTTGTGCGGTTGATAAGTGTACAGAAGCCTTCTTCTGGTTCAGACCGATCACAACAGCTTTCCTGTCCGGCGTAATCCTGGGTGATGTCAAGTTAGGTCTGCGGTGCGCCGCGATCGCCGAACTGGCATTTACCGGTCTGTTAACAGTCGGTGGTACCGTTCCGCCAGATGGCCTGATGGCCGGTATCATGACGACAGTTCTGGCTTATCTGAATCCGGGTCTGACTCCGGAAGCCGCTCTGTCACTGGCTTTCCCGTTCGCATTACTGATGCAGTGGGTAGGCATCATCGAGAACACCACGTTCGCCGGCTTCATGCCCGTCATGGAGAAGCAGGCTTACAAGGCTGACATCAAGGGTCTCTGGAGAACTCTGTTCACCGGCGTCGGCATTACCGCAATCGTCTATGCCATCATCGTCTTCCTGTCAACCTATGCCGCTCAGGTCCCGATCAGACTGTTCGTTGAGAACTTCCCGGAATGGATCGTCAACGGCTTCACCGTTGCCGGCGGAATCATGCCTGCCATTGGATTGGCCATGCTGTTAAGAGTCATGATGACCACGGAAAACGCTCCGTATCTGTTCATCGGCTTCGTTGTTGCCACCTTCGTGGAAATGGGCAACGTCCTGCCGATCGCTATCGTTGGTGCAGCTATCGCTTACTTAGGCTATCTGAATGCCAAGAAGCAGGCCGCTCAGGGAGGTAATGAAGATGACGGTATCTAGGAATAAATTAACCAAGAAGGATATTACGCAGTTAGCAGTATTATCAATTTTCGAACAGTGCCCGTTCTGCTATGAAAGAATGCAGGCCGGCGGCTATACCGCTACTCTGGCACCGACTCTGAAGAAGATCTACGGTGACAACAAGGAAGAGTTAGGCAACGCCTTGGGCCGCAACATGACATTCTTCAACACCGAGCCGCACATGGCTACTTTCCAGCAGGGCTTACATGCCGCTCTGGAAGAAGCCGGTGAAGACAGAGATGTCATCATGGGCATCCGTGACGCCTTATTCGGACCGTTCGCCGGCTTAGGTGACGCCGTATTCTGGTTCACGCTGTTACCGGTAACAGCTACCATCTGCTGTTCATTATGCTCACAGGGCAACGTCTTAGGACCGATCCTGTTCCTCATCATCTGGGCATTTTTGGGTGTTGTTCCCAGAATCTGGCTCTGCCATCTGGGCTACAACTTAGGTACCAGTGCCGTTGATGTCATCAGAGAGAACGCTCCGGCCATTGCCAAGGCTGCCGGCATCCTCGGCGTCCTGGTCGTCGGTGCTCTGATCCCCAGCTACGTCGGCATTGCCTTCAATGAAGAACTCGTACTGACCGGTGGAGTTGCCGTCCAGGCAATCTTCGACTCAGTCATTCCGAACCTGCTGCCGCTGGCACTTGTTCTGTTCTTCTACTGGCTGATCAAGAAGAAGAATATCGGCTCAATTCAGCTGATCATCGCTATCCTGATCATCTGCATCGCTGCTTCATACTTCAATATCTTCGCATATTAATCAGAGCAGTTGGAAAAGGGTCACTTTCATAGTGACCCTTTTCTTCTTCAGTAAAGGAAGTAAACAAAATGATAGGAATCATTCTAACAGGACATAATCACTTCGCCGACGGACTCTTCAGTTCCGTGGAAATGGTCGGCGGCCATCAGGAACACTTCGAGAAGGTCAACTTCCCGGACGGTAATACCGAAGAGCAGCTGATCGAAGATCTGCAGAAGGCCATTGAGAAACTGGCTGACTGCGAGAAGATCGTAGTCTGCTGCGACCTGATGGGCGGCAGCCCGTTCAAGCAGGCCGCGACGCTCAGCGTCGCCGATCCAAGGCTCAGAGTCGTCTACGGCGTCAATCTGGGCATGATGCTGGAGTTCGTGCTGTCCCGTGAGTTCATCGATGACGTCGATGAATTCCTGGACACGCTGGTGGAAAGAGGCCGCCAGGCCATCGGCCGGTTCGTCTATCAGGAATACGAAGAGGAACAGCCGGACGATTTTGAAGGCATTTAAGGAGAACCCCATGGTAACAATGTTAGACTGCATCAGAAGAGTCGCGCCGCTGACCCGTCAGATCGTTGAGAACGCCGAGATCAATACCGATGAAATGATCAGAGAGATCGGTCAGGACATCGGCCGGATAAATGAGATCGTCATCGTCGGTTCCGGTTCCAGCAACAACGCTGCCGTGACCGCCGCGGCTTTCATGGAGAAGGTAAGCGGACTGGAAGTCCACGCCTACATGGCCAATGTATTTGCGGCCAAGAGCGTCCATAATCCCAATGCCATCTACATCTTCGTTTCCCAGACCGGCACTTCCACGCTGGTCAGGGAAATGCTGGAAAAGATGAACGCGCTGGGCTATCACACCGTAGCTGTCACCGAAGACAAAGATACCCCGATTGTCCGTCATGGCAAGTCGCATGTCGACATGGGCTGCGGCTATGAGGAATACTGGTTCAGGACCATCGGCTACTGCACCAGCGTGCTGACCCTGATGGTCATCGCCCTGCGGATCGCTCTGGAAAGAGGCGTCATCGGCTCCGAAGAGTTCAGCGGGTATCTGGCTCAGGCTGTCCAGGCGGCGGAAAACCACCCGAAGGTGGTCAACAAGGCCATCGACTGGTTTGATAGGAACAGGGAAGAACTCGTCAAGGCCAGAGGCTTCATCTTCTACGGTTCCGGTACCCTTTACGGTGTCGCGCTGGAAGCGGCGCTTAAGGTTCTGGAAACCGATGAGCACTTCCTGGCCGTCGGCTATGAGGCGGAAGACGGTCTGCACGGACCGTGTCTGGGCTTCACCAAGGATGACGTGATCATCGCCCTCAATGACGGCGTCAATGACGAGTGGATGAGCCACGGCATCGTTGATTTCGGCAAGAAGGAACTCGGTCAGGCCTACATCTTCGGCGTCAACCCGCTGGACAGCAGAGACCTTGAGTTTGAGGTCCAGGGCGGCGACTTCCGGGCTCTGGAATTCGCTCCCGCCATTGAAGTTCTGGCCTATCTGCTGGCCGGGGCTCTGGGAAGAGACATCAAGCCGGTCGGCGAATACGTAGACCACGTATCAGCTCAGTACTTCGAAACTCACAGAGGCTAGCCTCTGAATCGTCATAAGAAAGAAGGCCCAGATGTATCTGGGCCTTTTTTCGTTTCTCTGGTCAGTCAACGCCGAAGAGCAGTTCGCGGTAGGAAGGCATCGGCCAGTAGGAGCGGTCGGTGATCACTTCCGCCCGGTCGATCTCGCTGCGCATCTGCTCCATCAGCGGCAGGATCTCATCGTGGCAGTACATCGCCGTCTTCAGGCTGTCTTCTGCCGGCTGCTGGCTGAGCTTTTCCTTCAGCTGGCGGCTGAGGGTGAAGATGTCCCGGCAGAGCCTGGAGAGTTCCTTGGAGGTCTTCCAGCTGTAGGATTCCCGGTCCAGCACTTCCAGCTTCATGTCGGTCTCCAGACCCTTTCGCAGTTCGCTGAGATAGCGGTTGACGGCTGGCAGAATGTCCTTGTCGGTCATGTCCAGAAGTGTGCGGGCTTCAATGCGGATGGTCTTGTAGTACTTCTCCAGATAGATCTCATGCCGTGAGCGGCATTCGGCTTCCGTCAGAACGCCGTTATCCACCATGACCCGGACGTTCTTTTCGTCGAGGTAATGAGCCAGGGCTTCGGGCGTGGAGCGGTAGTTGCTTAATCCGCGTCTGGCCGCTTCTTCTACCCAGCTGTCGTCATAGCCGTTGCCGTTGAAGATGATGCGGCGGTGATCCCTGATGGTATCGCGGATCAGCTTGTGCAGATCTTCCGGGAAGTTTTCGCTGCTTTCCAGCCGGTCGGCAAAGCCCTTGAGTTCCTGGGCGATGACGGTATTGAGGATGGTGTTGGGCGTGGCGATCGAGGCGCTGGAGCCGGGCATGCGGAATTCGAACTTGTTGCCGGTGAAGGCGAAGGGCGAGGTCCGGTTGCGGTCCGTGTTGTCCTTCGGGAAGGAAGGAATGGTGTGGACGTTGACCTTGAAGGGGGTCCGGCCGCGGCTGTGATGGACAGTGTCGCTTTCGATGCTCTCGAGGATCTCCCCCAGTTCGTCGCCGACGAACATCGAAACAATGGCCGGCGGGGCTTCCGAGGCGCCCAGACGGTGATCGTTGCCTGCCGAGGCAATGGAAATGCGGATCAGATCCTGATATTCGTCGACCGCCTTGATGACGGCGCACAGGAAGATCAGAAACTGAGCGTTATCCGCCGGCGTTTCGCCGGGGTCCAGCAGGTTGACGCCGGTATCGGTCTTTAATGACCAGTTATTGTGCTTGCCGGAGCCGTTGATGCCGGCAAAGGGCTTTTCGTGAAGCAGGCATTCCAGATCATGCTTGCGGGCGATCTTCTTCATGATGTCCATGGTCAGGTTGTTCTGGTCGCAGGAGACATTGACGGTCAGGAAGTTGTTGGCCAGTTCATGCTGGGAAGGGGCGACCTCGTTGTGCTCGGTCTTGGCCTGAATGCCCAGCTGCCATAATTCCTCGTTAAGGTCTCTCATGAAATCGGCTACCCGGGTCTTGATGGAGCCGTAGTAGTGGTCGTTCATCTCCTGACCCTTGGGAGTCATGGCTCCGACCAGAGTCCTGCCGGTCAGCCGCAGGTCTTCCCGCTGGTCGAAGTACTTCTTGTCGACCAGGAAATATTCCTGTTCGGCTCCGGCCGTCGCCTTGACGTGATCGACGTCCTTGTTGCCAAGCAGCTTGAGAACGCGGACCGCCTGAGTGCTCAGGGCTTCCATGGACCTCAAAAGCGGAGTCTTATGGTCCAGGGCTTCACCGCTGTAGGAACAGAAGATGGTGGGCAGGTAGAGCACGTTATCGCGGATGAAGGCGTATGAGGTCGGGTCCCAGGAGGTGTAGCCGCGGGCTTCAAAGGTGTCCCGCAGACCGCCGGAAGGGAAGGAAGAGGCGTCAGCCTCACCCTTGACCAGGTTGCTGGGGGAAAACTGCAGGGTGATCTTGCCGCCGCCGGCGGTGGTCACAAAGCTCTCGTGCTTTTCCGCCGTGGCGCCGCTTAAGGGGTGGAACCAGTGAGTGAAGTGGGTAGCTCCGTTTTCAATGGCCCAGTTCTTCATTGCCTCGGCGATCTCGCCGGCTATGTCGCTGCTGAGGGTCGTTCCTCTCTTGATGGTGTCCTGCAGCTTTTCATAGGTTTCCTTGCTCAGACGGGCCTTCATGACGCTGTCATTGAATACCCGGCTGCCGAATGTCTTCATTATGTCAGTCATGCTGATGCTCCTTTCTTTCCAGGGAATAGCCGATCAGTCCGATGAACAGCGGATGCGGCCGGTTGGGTCTTGACTTGAATTCCGGATGGAACTGAACGCCGATGAAGTAGGGGTTAGTGGTCTCTACCGTCTCGACGATGTAATCGTCAGGGGAAGTGCCGCTGAGGACCAGTCCGTTGTCCTGCAGGATCTGGCGGTAATCATTATTGAACTCATAGCGGTGGCGGTGGCGCTCGCTGATCTGCTGGATCTGATACTGCTGCTGGATACGGGTGCCTGGTTTCAGTCGGCAGTCATAATGGCCCAGCCGCAGGGTTCCGCCCTTTTTGGTGGCATCGCTCTGATCAGGCAGAAAGTCAATGACCTTATCCGGTGAATCGGGATCGAATTCCCGGGAATTGGCCTTGGCTAAGCCGCAGACATGGCGGGCAAACTCGATGACCGCTACCTGCATGCCCAGACAGATGCCCAGATAGGGAACATCGTTTTCCCGGCAATAGCGGGCGGTGGTGATCATGCCTTCAATGCCCCGGGAGCCGAAGCCGCCGGGCACGATGATGCCGTCACAGTCCTTCAGTTTCCTGTCCACGTTGTTATCGTTTATGGTCTCGCTGTCGATCCATTTGATCTTGACCTTGGCATCGTGATAGTAGCCGGCGTGGGTCAGCGCTTCCGCTACCGACAGGTAGGCGTCGTGCAGCCGGACATACTTGCCGACCAGACCGATGGTGACATTGCGGTGAAGGTGCCTGATCTTTCTGATCAGTTCCTTCCACTCCTGCAGGTCCGGTTCCTCAGCTTTGAGATTAAGCTCGCGGCAGACGATGTCGCCGAAATTCTGTTTCTCCAGCATCAGGGGAGCCTCATAGAGGATCGGAATGGTCCGGTTCTCAATGACGCAGTCGCGCTTGATGTTGCAGAAGAGCGCCAGCTTGTCAAAGATGTCCTTTTCCAGTTTCCTGTTGCACCTGAGAACCAGAATGTCCGGATTGATGCCTAAGCCCTGCAGGGTCTTGACGGAATGCTGGGTGGGCTTGCTCTTGTGCTCCCTGCTGCATTCCAGATAGGGAATCAGGGTGACATGGATGTACAGGGCGTTTTCCCGGCCGACTTCCAGGCCGATCTGGCGGATGGCTTCCAGGAACGGCTGACTTTCAATGTCGCCGACCGTGCCGCCGACTTCGCAGATCAGCACATCCGGATTGGTGTGCCTGACGGCAGCGTAGATGAAATCCTTTATTTCATTGGTGATGTGGGGA
>JAGAFL010000087.1:0-2727 GCA_017612595.1 Erysipelotrichaceae bacterium
CAGCTGGAAGAGCAGGCCGGCAAGGTCAAGGCCTATCTGAATTCCAAGTGCGTGGAGGTCGGCAAGGACTTCGTGAAGATCGAGCAGAACGGTGAAGTAAAGACCATCCCGGTCGACACCACCCTGGTCTGCGTCGGTCTGAGAGCCAGAACCGATGAAGCGCTGAAACTCTGGCAGCCGGGCATCAGAAATGACATGATCGGCGACTGCGTCAGAGCCGAGGACATCGAAGCCTGCACCAGAATGGCTTACGATGCCGCCGTCAACATTGGAGCGTAAACATATGGTCAACTACAGAGAAAAACCGTTTTACCTGGACGATGAGAAGATCAGATGGGTTGAAGAGACCCTGGCTTCCCTGACTCTGGAAGAAAAGTGCGGGCAGCTCTTCTGCATTGCCGCCTTCGGCAATCTGGATCAGATCATTGAAATGTACGACAGGCTGCCCTATGGCTCATTGATGTATCGGCCCAATGACGCCAAGAGCGTGGAAAGAGCCAACCGCATCTTAAGGGAAAAGCTGAAGGTCGCTCCGCTGGTCGCGGCCAATCTGGAATCCGGCGGCAGCGGCGTGGCTCAGGAAGGAACCCTGTACGGTCCCCAGCTGCAGGTCGGTGCCAGCGGCAGGCATGAAAATGCCTTCCATCTGGGTCAGATCTCGGCCAGGGAAGCCAAGGCCGTGGGCGTCAATCTGGCCTTTGCCCCGGTCGTCGATGTCAACTACAACTGGCGTAACCCGATCACCAACGTCAGAACCTACGGTTCCGACGCTGAAGAAGTACTGGCTTACGGACGCCAGTACGTCAAAGCCGCCTTACAGGAAGGCATTGCGGTCAGCATCAAGCACTTCCCGGGCGACGGCGTGGATGAAAGAGACCAGCACATCGTGGCCTCCGTCAACTCGCTGTCTACGGAAGAATGGGATAAGACTTACGGTAAGATCTATAAGCAGCTGATCGAAGAAGGCGCTCAGACGGTCATGGCCGGACATATCATGCAGCCGGCGTATACCCGAGCGCTTAATCCCGGGATCAAGGACGGCGAGATCATGCCCGCCACCCTGTCGAAAGAACTGATCACCGGTTTATTAAGAGGCAAGCTGGGCTTCAACGGCGTGGTCATCACCGACGCCACCAACATGGTCGGCATGTGCTGCATGATGGAAAGAAGAAAACTGGTTCCCGCCTCCATCAATGCCGGCTGCGACATCTTCCTGTTCGGCAAGAACCCCTTTGAGGATTACGGCTATCTGTGCGACGCCGCCAGAAGCGGCGAGCTGCCAATGGAAAGACTCAACGAGGCCGTCAGCCGCGTGCTGGCCCTCAAGGCTTCATTGAATCTGCACCTGCCGGCTGAAGAGAAGGACACTTCCGTGGTCGGCTGCGCCGAACACCAGAAGCTGGCCGAAGAGCTGGCTGACCAGTCGGTCACCCTGGTAAAGGACACTCAGCATTTACTGCCCATTACCCCCAAGACTCACAAGAGAGTCTGGCTGCACATCATTGATGAGCCGGGCTTCACCGATCCCACGACCTGTGAGAAGGTAGTTCTGGAGGAAATGGAAAGAGCGGGCTTTGAAGTCTACTATGACGACAATGAGCCCAAGGGTCTGCCCGATACCCAGATCCCGGTAGAAGAGCTGAAGAAGAAGTACGATGTCATCATCTACTTCGCCAACATCGTCAATGCCAGCTACAAGACCGTCACCCGGCTGCGCTGGCGTTCACCGGCGGCCATCGACGCTCCCTACTATACCCAGGACATTCCGACGATGTTCGTCTCCCTGGCCAACCCCTATCACTTCGCTGACGTGCCGATGATCCGCACGATCATCAACGCCTATTCGCCCTCCCGCACTACCGTAAGGGCGGTCATTCAGAAGATGATGGGCAACAGCGAGTTCAAGGGCGTCAACCCGGTCGACCCCTTCTGCGGTCTGTTCGGAAAGGACATCTAGGAAATATAGTCAAACTAACGCTTTCTGTATTAGAATGTTCTTAAGGAACATCTGATATGAAAGTAATTATCGTCGACGATGAGGTCCGCGTAGGCAACCTCATAAAAAATCTCATAGAGTGGGAACAGCTGGGCCTGGAGCTGATCGGTGTCTTTCAGAACGGCTATGACGTTTTGGAGAAGTTCAAAACTGAACCGGCCGACATTCTGTTATGCGACATCGAGATGCCGGACATCTCCGGTCTTGACCTGGTCCAGCGCATTACCAGAGACTATCCGACGACCAGATGCGTCATCATCTCCGGCTTCCGCAACTTCGAGTATGCCAGGCAGGCCATGCAGTACGGCGTGGACCACTACATTCTCAAGCCGGTCGATGAAGAAGAACTGAACAGCACTCTCCGGCTGCTTTGCCAGAGCACGCCGCCCAAGGACGCGGGAAATCTCGTCAGAGAGAACATCCTGACCCTGTTACTGGAAGGCCGCTGGCAGCCGGAGAGCGCTGCGGAAGTAAACCGCAAATACGGCTACAAGTTTTCTTCCTCACCGTTTTATCTGGTGAGGATCGTCAGCTCGTCAGCGCGGATGATGGAAATCATCATGACCACGCTGATGGCCAAGCTGCCGTTATTATGTTACGACTACGAGATCAGCGGTCAGCAGAAGGATGCTTTGCTGCTGCTGGTCAATCTGAATGACAATGCCTCTCTGGACTCTCTGACTTCGCTGCTTTACGAAGCCCTGTCCAATGGCGAGGGCACGCTGAACCAG
>JAGAFL010000088.1:0-54601 GCA_017612595.1 Erysipelotrichaceae bacterium
CTACTCCTGAAAGAAAGGATGACGAAAGTCATCTTTTTTTCTTTATGGTCGAAAAAGGGCTTTTATTTGCCTTCTCAGCGATAAAAGACAAAAAAGGATGTTTTATACAGAAAAATGAAAAAATAGACTGTAAGCCAATTAAAAGAGGAAATACGGCTTTTTTATGCTATACTGATATTAGAATTGGAGAGTATGCGCTTATGGTAATCGACATTACGACAGAGTATATCGAATTACAGCAGCTTATGAAGCTTACCGGCTGGATTTCTACCGGCGGAGAAGCCAAGATTGCGGTAAAGAGATATGACATAAAACTGAACGGTGAAAAGGAAAACCGCAGGGGAAAGAAGATCTATCCCGGCGATGTTGTAGAAATAAATGGAAAGAAATATGAGGTAAGAGCATGTATATAGACAATGTAAAGTTAAAGAATTTCCGCAATTACAGAAATCAGTCAATCAATTTCACCCCCGGCATGAACATTCTGCTGGGACCCAACGGTGTCGGCAAGACCAACCTGCTGGAATCCATTTATCTTCTGTCAACGACCAGAAGCCACCGCAATGATGATGAAAAGGAAATGATCACCTTCAATGAAGAATTTGCGGCTGTTGAAGGAACCGTCAATACCAAGGATGGAAGAGACCGCCTGGATATCATTCTCCATAAGAACGGCAAGACTCTTCTGATCAACAATGCGGTCGTCAAGAAGAATTCCGAATTCGTCGGCCGTATTAATGCGGTTCTGTTCTCTCCGAGCGACATGAATCTCTTTGATGCTTCACCGAAGGAAAGAAGAAAGCTGATCGACATGGAAATGGGAAAATTGTCTCCGAAGTACATGTACAATCTTTCTCAGTATCTCAAGTCACTCAAGCAGCGCAACGCCTTCCTGAAGACCGGCGATGACAAGGTTCTGCTGGAAACCTATACGGAAATGCTGTATGAACCGCAGATCGACATCATCAGGGAAAGAAATCAGTTCATCAACTCCATGAATGCCTATCTTACCTACTTCTATAATCAGATCAACGGCGACGATTCCCATCAGCTGATGATGGTTTACCGTTCAATGATCAAGGAAAAGAAGGATGAAAAGGTAATGAAGAAGCAGATCAAGGAAGTATATAAGAACATTCTGGATAAGGATCTGGCTTTCAAGACCACCAACAACGGCATCCACCGCGAGGATTATGAATTCTATCTTGACGGCAAGAACGTTGCCAAGTTCTGCTCACAGGGACAGAAGCGCATGGTCATTCTGGCCATCAAGCTCTCCATCATGCAGATCATCTATCAGGTCAAGAGAGAATACCCGATCCTTCTGCTGGATGATGTCTTTTCTGAGCTCGACAGCAATCACCGCAGCTGCCTGCTGAATCTGCTGCCGAATTCCATTCAGAGCATCATCACGACAACGGACCTGAGGGAAATCTATTCCATCAAGAAATCTGATGCCAACATTCTGAACTTCGGAAAGGAAGTGAGATAGAATGCCTGAGGATAATAGGGATAACTATTCCTATACTTCGAAGGACATTCAGGTACTGGAAGGACTGGAAGCTGTCCGGAAGAGACCGGGCATGTACATCGCAACAACCTCTTCCAAGGGCCTTCATCACCTGGTATGGGAAATTGTCGACAACGCCATTGACGAAGCGCTGGCCGGCTACTGTGACAGAATCATCGTTAAGATACTTAAGGGCGATGTCATTGAAGTAACCGACAACGGCCGCGGCATGCCGGTCGGCATTCATGAGAAGACCGGCATTTCCACTGTGGAAACCATCTTTACCGTTCTGCACGCCGGCGGCAAGTTCGGCGGAGGAGCCTACAAGGTTTCCGGCGGTCTGCACGGCGTCGGCGCATCTGTTGTCAACGCCCTTTCGGAATGGCTGGAAGTCGAAGTAAAGATCAAGGGAAAGAAATACTTCTGCCGTTTTGCCAACGGCGGCAAGGTCGATCAGAAACTTACGGAGGTCGGAACCTGTTCCGAGCATGAACACGGAACCACTGTCCGTTTCAAGGCGGATCCGAAGATCTTCGATGAAACGACGGTATATGACTATAACACCATCCATGACCGCATTCAGGAACTGGCTTTCCTGAATCCTTTCCTGGTCATTGAACTGACCGATGAGCGGGTCGAAGAACCCAAGACGGTTACCTTTGAATATGAGGGCGGCATTTCCGAATATGTCACCTTCCTTAATAAGGACCGGACCGTTCTCTTTGAGGAGCCTGTCCACATCAAGGGAAGCGAAGGCGACATTGAGTGCGAGGTAGCCCTGCAGTATAACGACGGCTATGCTGCCAACGTCTATTCCTTCTGCAACAACGTCAACACGGTTGAAGGCGGAACTCACGAAGAAGGCTTCCGCAACTCCCTGACCAGAGTCATCAACAGTTACGCCAAGGCCAACAACATGCTGAAGAAGGACGAAGACGTTCTGACCGGAGATGACGTCCGCGAAGGAATCACCGCCATCATTTCCGTCAGACATCCCGATCCGCAGTATGAAGGACAGACCAAAACCAAGCTGGGCAACAGCGAAGTGAGAAGAATAATGTCCGCGATTTTCTCTGAGCAATTCGAAAGGTACCTTATGGAAAACCCGGACATTGCCAAGATCATCGTCAACAAGGGCATTACCGCTTCCAAGGCCCGCATCGCGGCCAAGAAAGCCAGAGAGACTGTCCGCAGCAAGAACGGCCTGGAATTCTCCAGCATGCCGGATAAGCTGACGGACTGTTCAGGCAGAGATCCGGAACTCAACGAGATCTACATCGTTGAGGGCGACTCCGCCGGCGGTTCTGCCAAGGACTGCCGTGACCCCAAGCACCAGGCCATCCTGCCGTTAAGAGGAAAGATCCTCAACGTCGAGAAGGCCAGACTGCATCAGATCCTGGACAACAACGAGATCAAGAGCATGATCACGGCTTTCGGAACCGGCATCGGCGAGAACTTTGACATCAGCAAGCTGAGATACCATAAGATTGTCATCATGACCGATGCTGACGTCGACGGCGCTCACATCAGGATTCTTTTGCTGACCTTTTTCTACCGCTTCTTCCGGGAGATCATCGAAGGCGGTTACGTCTATGTCGCCCAGCCACCGCTGTACCGCGTGCAGAAGGGCAACAACATCCGCTACGCCTATTCCGACAATCAGCTGGAAGAAATCAAGAGCGAGTTCGGCGAAAGATTCTCTCTGCAGAGATACAAGGGTCTTGGTGAAATGGACCCCAGCCAGCTCTGGGAAACAACCATGAACCCCAATAACCGGACATTGCTTCAGGTAAACATTGACAACGCCATCGAGGCTGACAAGTACTTCTCGATGCTGATGGGCGACGAAGTCGAACCGCGTAAGAACTACATCATGGAGAACGCGCAGTTCGTCCGTAATCTGGATATTGTCTAGGAGGTGAATTTTAATGGAAGAATATGATAACAACCGTTATGACAAGGTAAAATTCATCAACATATCCGGAGAGATCAGGGATTCCTTCCTGGAATACGCCATGAGCGTTATTGTCCAGAGAGCGCTGCCTGATGCCCGTGATGGCATGAAACCGGTACAGAGAAGGATCCTGTACGGCATGAACGAACTGGGCAACTATGCCAATACGCCATTCAAGAAGAGTGCCCGTATCGTCGGTGAAGTCATGGGTAAGTATCACCCCCATGGCGACTCATCCATCTACGAAGCCATGGTCAGAATGGCCCAGGCTTTCTCATACCGTTACCCTTTAGTAGAGGGACACGGAAACTTCGGCAACATTGACGGTGACAGTGCCGCTGCCCAGCGATACACCGAAGCCCGCATGGCCAAGATCTCTATGGAGATGCTGAGAGACATTCAGAAGGAAACCGTCGACTTCATCGACAACTACGACGGCGAGGAAAAGGAACCGGTCGTTCTGCCGGCGCACATCCCCAACCTGCTGGTCAACGGTTCAACCGGTATCGCGGTCGGTATGGCCACCAACATTCCGCCTCACAACATCGGCGAGACGGTTGACGCCGTCAAGGCCGTCATCGACAACCCCGAAATTGAAGTCATTGAACTGATGAACACCTGCCTGCAGGGACCGGACTTCCCGACCGGCGGCATCATCCTGGGCCGCAGCGGCATCAAGAGAGCCTACGAAACCGGCAAGGGAACCATCTATGTCCGCGCCAGAGCGGAGATCAATGAACTGCCGGGCGGCAAGCACGAGATCATCATCACCGAGATTCCCTACGGCGTAAACAAGAAAGCGATGTATAACAACATCGTTTCCCTGGCCAGAGACAAGGAGATCGAAGGCGTTACCAACATGGCTGATGAGTCCAACATGGACGGCATCAAGATCATCATCGAAGTCAGAAAGGACATCCAGCCGGAAGTCCTGCTTAACCAGCTCTATCACCGTACTCAGCTGCAGATCTCCTATGGCATCAACATGCTGGCGCTGGTAAACAACACGCCGATGGTCATGCCGCTGAAGAAGCTGATACAGGTCTACATTGACCATCAGATCGACATCGTCACCAGAAGAACTCAGTATGATCTTCAGAAGGCTCTGGACAGAGCCCATATCCTGGAAGGCCTGCTGATCGCAGTCGACAACATTGATGAAGTCGTCAGCATCATCAGAACTTCGCAGAACGATGACGAAGCCATGAGCCGGCTGATGAACAGATTCAGTCTGTCCGAGATCCAGGCCAAGGCCATTCTCGACATGCAGCTCAGAAGGCTTACCGGTCTGAACCGGCTGAAGCTCGAAGAAGAATACCGGGCGCTGGAGGAACAGATTGCCGATTACCGCGACATCCTGGCTCATCATGAACGCGTTCTGGCGATCATCAAGAGCGAGCTCGATGAGATAAAGGCCAAATACGGAGACGACCGCAAGACGGAAATCAATGACAACGAAGGCGACATCGACGACGAGTCGCTGATCCCGGTCGAGGATGTCACCGTCTGCATCACTACCAACGGCTACATCAAGAGAACGACCATTGATACCTATAAGGTGCAGAACCGCGGCGGCAAGGGCATCCGCGGCATGGCGGTCAATACGGACGACATGATTGACCAGATGATCAACATGTCGACTCACGACGACCTGCTGCTGTTCACCGACCTGGGCAAGGTCTACCGGATGAAGGGATACAAGGTGCCCAATGCCAGCCGGATCGCCAAGGGCATACCGGTCGTCAACCTGCTGAATCTCAGCAAGAACGAGAAGGTCAAGGCCATGGTCGACGTTACAGCCGATCCGGAACTTGAGCACGAATACATGTTCTTTGTCACTACCAACGGTCTGATCAAGAGAGTCCCGATGTCGGAATTCCTTTCCATCAGACAGTCCGGCAAGGTAGCCATCGTCTTAAGAGAGGACGACACCCTGTTTGCCACGCAGCTGACCAGCGGTAACGACGAGATCATCATTGCCGGAGACAACGGCAAGGCCATCCGCTTCAATGAGCAGGATGTCCGGCCGATGGGAAGAAATGCGGCCGGCGTCAAGGGATTCAATACTGATGGCGGAAAGGTAATCGGTGTTGCGACTGACCGGATGGGCGAATATGTTCTTTCCATCACGGAAAAGGGCTACGGCAAGAAGACGCCGCTGAGCGATTACCGACTGACTCAGAGAGGCGGCAAGGGCGTTACGACCATCAACATAACCGAGAAGAACGGAAAGCTGGTTTGCCTGAAGGCCGTCAACGGAGACGAGGACGCCCTGGTCATGACTGACGAAGGAACGATCATCAGGATCTCGCTCGCTGACGTTGCCTTATACGGACGAAACACCCAGGGCGTAAGACTGATCAATGTCGGCGACTCCAAGGTTGCGACGGTTACCGTGGTAGCCCGCGAACAGGAAGAAGAAAGCGATAAGGAGCAATAAGTCATGAAAAAACGGAAAGGCCTATGGATCATAGCGGCCATCCTGCTGCTGGCAGGCGTGCTTGCCTTCAGCAAGGGAAAGATCGAGTTCAGCACCGAGGATAATCAGCAGCTGACCTTTGAGTATGGACAGGAAATCATCCTTCCGGAGGTAAAGGCTGAATACAGCCGGCTGCTGGGATTGTTCGGCAAAAAGAGCCTTGATGTCGTTCAGACGGGCGAAATAAAAAACGAACTGGGCAGTTATCCGCTGAGTTGGAAGGCAAGCAACAACGGCGCGGAAAAAGAGATTTACATGACCGTCAGCATCGTTGATACGACAGCTCCGGAGATTACACTGGTCCATCAGGAAGATCATTTCACGGATTTCGGCAGCGAGTATCAGGAAGAAGGATATACCGCCTTTGACATTCATGACGGAGATCTTACCGAAAAAGTAACGGTAACCAGCGATGGAGAAACCGTTACCTACACGGTTTCCGATCAGAGCGGAAACCAGGCCACGGCCAGTCGTCAGATCGTTTACAAGGACCTTTCCGCTCCGGTAATCACTCTTAACGGATCCTCCAGCATGAGCATCAAGGTTGGAGGCAAGTATGAAGAAAAAGGATGTAAAGCCGTTGACAGTCACGACGGAGATCTTACCGATAGGGTAAAGATAGCCGGAAGCGTCAACACGGCAAAGGCCGGCAAGTATACCATCACCTACACGGTAAGCGATGAGGCGGGGAACACCGCCAAGGCAACCCGCGTAGTGACGGTAAGCAAGAAGAGCAGCAGTTCATCGGGCTCCAGCTCAGGGTCTGGTTCAAGTTCCAGCTCAGGATCCGGTTCAAGTTCGGATTACGGAACGGGATCAGGAGGCGTTGTGTACCTGACCTTTGACGACGGACCAGGCCCATACACGAAAAAACTGCTGGACATTCTTGATAAGTACAACGTCAAGGTAACCTTCTTCGTGACCGGCAACCGGGCCGATTACCGCAAGTACATAACCGAAGCCTCCAGAAGAGGACACACGATCGCCCTGCACAGCTACTCTCACAGTTACAGCAAGTGCTATACTTCGCTGGACGGTTACTGGGAAGATCTGAACAAGCTGAGCGACCTGGTCTATCAGCTGACCGGAAAGCGGTCCAAGCTGGTCAGGCTTCCGGGCGGCAGCTCCAATACCGTCAGCAAGAAGTACTGCACCGGCATCATAACCAAGATCTGCAAGTCGCTTACTGACAAGGGTTACCGATATACCGACTGGAACGTTTCCAGCGGCGACGCCGGAGGAACGACATCGGCCAGTAAGGTAGCGCAGAACGTCATCAACGGCATCAAGAAGCACAAGGTTTCGATCGTGCTTCAGCATGACATCAAATCCTACAGCGTTGATGCTGTTGAGGAGATCATCAAGTGGGGTCTGGCTAACGGATATAAGTTCCTGCCGATGACAAGTTCGTCCCCGGTAGTCCATCACTCCATCAGAAACTAAGCGTTGAATTGTAAAAAAGGTTAGATTATAATTGGTTTAACAGCTGTGAAGAGGCCAAGTAGTCAGACACCGCTTCATTGAAGAGAGACATCGGCCGGTGCGAGATGTCATGAAGAGTCTGCCGAATCCACCTTGGAGCCGAAAGCAATGCTTTCCGGGTAAAACCGTTATCTAATTAAGAAGCCGGAATAATTCCGGATAAGAAGGGTGGCACCACGAGACATCGTCCCTTTACGGATGATGTCTTTATTTTTGAGAGAAGGAGCAGTGATATTATGCTGGACATGAACTTTATCAGAAACAATCCCGAAAAGGTGAAGGAAAACATCAGGAAGAAATTTCAGGATCAGAAGCTTCCTCTGGTCGACGAGCTCATCGAACTGGACCGGCAGTACCGCCAGTTCAAGACGACTGATGACGAACTGAGAGCTCAGAGAAACGCCATCTCCAAGCAGATCGGCGGCTTAATGAAGGAAAAGAAAGTTGACGAAGCTAACCAGGCCAAGGCCCAGGTCGGCCAGATCAACGAGACTCTTCAGGAAAACGAAAAGAAGGAAGATGAACTGTTTGAAAAGGCCCGGAAGATCCAGATGATGATCCCCAACATCATTGCGGATGACGTACCGATCGGCCGCGACGACAGTTTCAACGTTGAGGAGCAGAGATTCGGCGAACCAGCTCTCAAGGACTTTGAGATTCCCTATCACGCCGACATCATGGCCAGATTCAACGGTCTGGACAAGGACGCTGCCGGCCGGGTCACCGGCAACGGCTTCTACTATCTGATGGGAGACATTGCCCGCCTGCACTCTGCCGTTCTGGCTTATGCCCGCGACTTCATGATCGACAAGGGCTTTACTTACTGCATTCCGCCGTTCATGATCAGAAGCGCTGCCGTTGACGGCGTCATGTCCTTTGCCGAAAAGGAGAACATGATGTACAAGATTGAGGGAGAAGACCTCTACCTCATCGGCACATCTGAGCATTCGATGATCGCCAAGTTCAAGGACCAGATCCTGAAGGAAAGCGATCTGCCGATCACTATGACCTCATATTCTCCCTGTTTCCGCAAGGAAGTAGGCGCCCACGGCATAGAGGAAAGAGGCGTTTACCGGATCCATCAGTTCGAAAAGCAGGAAATGATCGTTGTCTGCAAGCCCGAAGATTCTGAAGCCTGGTATGACAGAATGTGGAATTATTCCGTTGAACTTTTCCGAAGCCTGGACATTCCCGTCAGAAAACTGGTCTGCTGCTCAGGCGACCTGGCCGACCTGAAGTACCGTTCATGCGACATTGAGGCCTGGAGCCCCCGCCAGCAGAAGTACTTTGAGGTCTGCTCATGCTCGAACCTGACGGACGCTCAGGCGAGAAGGCTGGGCATCAGAGTCCAGGGAGAAGAAGGCAAGTACTTTGCGCACACCCTGAACAACACGGTCGTTGCTCCGCCGAGAATGCTCATCGCCTTCCTGGAAAACAACTTGAATGCCGACGGTTCGGTCAGCATCCCCAAGGTTCTGCAGCCTTACATGGGCGGCAAGGAAAAGCTGGAAGTCAAGTAATACTGAAATGAAGAACAAGATCAGAGCAAAGAAGATACTTGTTGCGCTTCTGGCGATCCTGGTCCTCTTAAGCGGGACCTATATTGGTTACCGGATCGTTTCCGAGCAGCAGAGAAGAAAGAAGATTATCGCAGCCTTTTCTGCTGAGGAAGGGTACGACGGCGCCCTGAACGAAAGGTACATAGCCTACTATGATCAGTATTACGACGTTGCCGTATCTGAACTTCTTGAGCTGGTAAACAACGGCATTGACCAATTGGATGTCAATTACGACCGGCGGCTGATCCGCTTCATAAAGGCGGAAGGCTTTGATTCGAAGGATATTGCCAGATACCTGGAATACAGTGACAAGACGCAGGCAGACGAGGAAACCGTGGTCGGGCTGGTAAGTCACGACATCGACAAGAGTGGCTTGGAGTATAACGGCAGACTGAAGGATATTCTGGAAGACCCCTATTTCATCTGGGACAGAGTGGAAAGATACTGTGCCTATGACAGTTCTCACCAGGACGAAAACCTGAAGACCCGGGAGCTTGTTGAGCGCATCAACTGCAACCTTGACATGATTCCCAAGGGCGGGGACCTGCACGCAGATCCGGAGAAAGGCGTTCTGATACTGGTAAACAACTATTATGACCTTATTGAGGACTTCGTACCGGACGACCTGGTAGATGTCGACAAGGCGTATTCCAGCAAGGGGGCCAGAATGGATGCTGAAGCATACAGCCATTTTGTCCAGATGGCTGAAGCTGCCAGGGCGGCCGGATATAAAGTCACGATCAACGGCGACAACGGCTACCGGAGCTACAGTTATCAGAGCACTGTGTTTGAGTATTACTGTAAGATGCTGGGGAGAGAAGCCGGCGAAAAACGCGCGGCGCAGCCGGGATACAGCGAACATCAGACCGGTCTGGCCGCAGACATCGCAGTCGACAAGGCCAAGGGTTTTAACTGGCTGGCAGAGAACTGCTACAAATACGGGTTCATTGTCCGTTATCCGGACGACAAGACGGACATTACCGGATACGTCTATGAGAGATGGCATTTCCGTTATGTCGGCACAGACGTAGCTGAATACATTCACAAGACGGGGATAACCTTTGACGAATACTACGCCTGCTTCGTTGAACCGTAAGATGTTCCACGTGAAACATAAAGCAGAGAGCCCGGCATAAGGCCGAGGCTCTTTTGTTTCACGTGAAACAAACGGCAGCAGACAGCTTCTGATGTTCCACGTGGAACACTGTTGAAAAGAGAAGAGGCAGATGATAAAATGACAGTGGTACAACATGAGGAGTTTTAATTTGGTCAGGACGGGAACGTAGCAGCCACGTAAACGAATTGTGTGTGTACCGTTTTTGTGAGGGAAAACATGGAAGTAGAATTCATGAAGGAAGCGCTGAAGGAAGCCGACAAGGCCTTCAGACTGGGAGAAATACCGGTCGGAGCAGTTGTGGTGAAAGACGGGCAGATAATCGGCCGCGGACATAACACCAGAGAAAAGGACCAGCAGGCGGCCGGTCATGCAGAAATGACGGCGATCAGGCAGGCCTGCCGCCGCCTTAACAGCTGGAGACTGGACGGATGTTCCATCTATGTAACGCTGGAACCGTGCCCGATGTGTGCCGGCGCCATCATGCAGGCACGTATCAGCAGCGTCTGTTTTGCGGTGGAAGATCCGAAAGCGGGGGCTTTCGGGAGCGTGCTTGACCTGTCGGTGGTACAGGGACTGCCGTCATACCCGCTTGTTTATCAGGGATTATTGGCCGGAGAGGCTAAGAATATGTTGAGTGCGTTCTTCGCGAAAATGCGGGACAAAAGAAACAAAAGGGCAGAAGAAATATAGTATAATAAGATTAAGGAGCTACTATGGCATATAAGGCTTTATACAGAAAATACCGGCCGAGCACATTTGATGAGGTTGCAGGGCAGAAAAGCGTCGTTACAACCCTCTTAAATGCGGTCAACAGCAACAAGCTGGCTCACGCCTATCTTTTCTGCGGCCCGCGGGGCACGGGAAAGACAACAGTCGCAAAGCTGCTGGCCAAGACCATCAACTGCACTTCCGAGGGGGAAAGGCCGTGCGGAAAATGCCCTAACTGCCTGGAGATCCAGGAGTCAACCTATCCTGACGTCATTGAACTGGACGCCGCCAGCAACAACGGCGTAGACGAAGTCCGGGAAATAATTGAAAAGGTAAAGTATGCTCCCCTGAACGGGAAGTACAAGGTATATATCATCGACGAGGTCCACATGATGACTTCCAGCGCCTTCAATGCGCTGCTGAAGACGCTAGAGGAACCTCCGGAATACTGCATCTTCATTCTGGCTACAACGGAACCTCACAAGGTGCTGCCAACCATCATTTCCCGCTGTCAGCGGTTTGATTTCAAGAAAATCGATCATCGGGTCATTGAAGGCCGGCTGAGAGAAGTGTGCGAAAAGGAAGAAGTCCGCTGCAGCGAAGAGGCGGTCTCGCTGATCGCTGAACTGGCAGACGGCGGCATGAGAGATTCTCTCAGCATACTGGATCAGTGCATCGCCTATGCCGGCAATGACATAACCGCTGAAAAAGTCGGCGAAGTCTACGGCGTAGCTTCTCTCAGCGAAAAGCTGGGGGTGCTTGATCTGGTAAAGAAAAAGGACGCTGCCGGACTTGTTGACCGGATCAACGACATTTCCTCCAGGGGTCTTGACATTCAGAGACTGACCATGGACCTTCTGAACATTGTCAAGGACGCGGTCGTTTACGGCTACAGCCGGGATGAAAAGGCTCTTGGCGTTCTCAGTGCTGAACAGGCAAAAAAGCTGACCGTTCAGTTTACGACCGAACAGCTTCTGAGATTCATCGAGAATCTTGTTGAAGCACAGGGCCGTTACCGTGATGCCAGCAACGCACTGTCCTACTTTGAAGTCTGCGTTCTGAAGATGATGAACCACGACGAACGGACCGCTGTTCCACAGCCCGAAGAGCCGGTCTCAGAGACCAGGACAGAACCGAAGCCGAAACCGGTGAAGGAAGAAGAGGAACCGCAGCAGCCTGAATATGTTGAGTACACGGATGAAAGACTGTATGAGATCCTTACGCAGGCCAGCAAGGCGATTAAGGAACAGGATCGGGCCGGCATAGCCGGCGCCCTGTTTGCCGATCTTCCGTTTGAAGAAAACCGGCTGGTAGAACTGGTCAAGGGAGCGGACATCATGGCCAGTTCTCCGGACAACGTGATCCTGGTCGTTGATGACCGCCTTAAGGCCAACACCATTAACGAGAAAAACAACAAGAAGAAAATTGAAGAACTGTTTTCCTCCTGTCTGGCCACGGGCAAGGATTTCTATGCGATCACCAGAGACCACCAGGCATTCATGATCAATTATTTCAAGGCGCATAAGAATCAGCCGGCCAGGCCGGCAGAAACGGATCAGCCGCAGGAAGAAGCGGTTCAGGAAGGCGACGAAAAGCTTGTAAGCCTCTTCGGCAAGGACGGCTTTGACGTAGTAGAGGAGTAACATGTACCCATCAGTTCTGGAAAAATTAATAGATTATTTCAAGATGCTGCCGTCAGTAGGACAGAAGACAGCGGAGCGGTATGCCATGAGAATGCTGGAGATACCGCAGGAGGACGTTGAAAACTTTGCCCATCAGCTGCTGCTGACCAGGGAAAAGATCACCAGATGCCCGGTTTGCGGCAATCTTGCCGAAGGGGAGCGCTGTGCGATCTGCGCTGACGAAAGCCGCGACCGTACAACCATCTGCGTTGTTCAGCAGCCGAAGGATGTCGTTGCCATGGAGAAGATGGGCGAATACCGCGGTCTCTACCATGTACTTAACGGTGCCATCTCACCAATGAAGGGCATCCTGCCGGATGATCTTAATGTGGCGTCACTGCTGAGCCGGATAGATGAAAACACCAGGGAGATCATCATCGCGACCAACTCGACGGTCGACGGCGACACGACAGCCCTATACATTACCAAGATCCTTAAGGACTACCCGCACGTCGCGGTAAGCCGGCTGGCGACCGGACTGCCCATGGGCGGCAATCTGGACTACGCCGACGAAGTTACCCTGTCCAGGGCAATGGCGGGACGCATCAGACAGTAGAAAAGAAAGAGGAAAGGCATGGCAGCGATAGCGTACGTTTCTGACGAAAAGATGCTGGAATATCACCGCTTTAACGGCTCGCATACGATCGTTTTCTGGCGCCTTTCCACCAAGAAATTCACCGACTTCAAGCCGGGAGATCTGCTGTTTTTCCTGGCCCGGGACGAAAATAACCGGAGAAAGGAAAAGGGTCTGACCGGCTATGGCTGCTTTGTCAGCGAGTCAAGCCTGTCGATCGACACCATCTGGAAGAATTACGGAAGGCAGACCGGATACAATACCCGCAGGGAACTGTACGACGCCATCCGAAAGAGCTGCAAGACCGAAGAAATACCGAAGAAGATCGGATGTCTGCTACTTGACCGTGTGGTGTTCTTCCAGAGCCCGGTATATCTGTCGTCTCTGGGTTATCAGCTTTCCAACAAGCTGGAAAGCTTCACCTATCTCGACCGTGATGAAGGAGAGCAGACGCTCAAGATCCTGAACGCTGTCAGGGAGATCGGTCTGGACAGCTGGAGCGCCATGGAAAACGAGACCATGAATGATGAACTGTTCCAGCAGCAGCTGGTCAGACACCAGATCTCGACCATCCTTCAGAGTTCAGAACCGGAACGGGAGATATCGTCTGCCAAGGCAGAACACATCTATTCCGTCTTCGCGGAGAAGGATCCGATGTGGATAAACCGGAAGCATAACAGCTTCCTGATCAGAGACCGGATCAACAGGCTGTACTTCCTCTATGACAGTACAGCAAAAACGGAAAAGGAAAACTATTATAAACTTCTGGGAGAAATGATTTTCCTGAGAGAGACCTTCAGGCAGACCTTCGACGAGGAAATACAGATAATTGTCCTGACCTTCACCGACCTGAGTGAAAGACAGATAAAGTGCTTGAACGATAATCAAGTAGAGTGTCAGAGAGTATACTGACACTCTTTTCAAACAAAAAACAGAGCGGGGCTCTGTTTTACTGCTGCGGTTTCGTCTTCAGACAGCGTTTGTACTTGGACCCCCAGCTCTTTTCGTAGCGAAGGTTTTCTCTGGCCAGGATCTCGTCAAAAGCCTTTCTGTGATCGTGTGGCTTCTTTACTTCATATTCGATCTCATAATCGGTCTGTCCGTTGTAGCTGTTGATGTCAAAGCACAGTTCGGCAAGACCGGTATCATATACCGCACGGTCGGTGACCATTGAGCCGAGGATCTGATAGGGAGGAAACACGGCAAAATCAGAAAGAGTCTTTCTGATTTCCGGATCATCGAAGAAATTGCCGGTAAAGGCTTTTTCATATTCGATGACCTGTCCGTCCCGATGCTGTTTCAGAGTAAACAGTTTCTCGCCAAGGCGTTCTCTGATGCGGAAGGCATAGTGCGAGGGGTCTTTGGTAACGAAGTAGGTGTTGACCTGTCTGACGAAATTCAGCGGCTGATAATGGGCGGCCAGTTTTTCAAAATCCGGCCTGCTTACCAGCGTTTTCAGTTCCAATTCAACTTGGCCTTTCATATGGAATAATCACCGTTAGATATGATACAATAATTAATTGAAGAAAGGAATAAGCCAATGAAAAAGTTCGCGATCGTCTCCCGGGACGACGAAGTTTCCGTAAAGATTTCCGCTACCATACAGAGCCGTCTGCTGGCTGCGGGAATGGAATATTCCGAAGAAAGACCGGAAATAGTCTGCGTCGTTGGCGGTGACGGAACGTTTCTTTCGGCGGTCCACAAGTACATTGGCCTTCTGAATCAGGTCGTCTTTGTCGGCATGCACACCGGTACACTGGGCTTTCTGGCGGATTACACCATCAGACAGATCAGCGAATTCACGGACGACATTGTCAGCAGAACACCGCAGATCGAAAGAAGAGCCCTGCTTAAGATCCACCTTTCTTCCATTAACAAAGACTGCTACGCTGTCAACGAGCTGCTCATTCAGCGGGCTCACACGCAGCACATCGATGTCTACATCAACGACAGGAAACTGGAGACTTTCCACGGCACCGGATTGCTGCTGTCAACGCAGATCGGATCAACGGCCTATAACCGTTCCATCGGCGGCGCCGTTGTCGAGCCGGGGCTGGAAGTCATGCAGCTGAGCGAGCTGGCCGGCATACATCACCACCATTACCGTTCGCTCAGAAACCCGCTGATTGTTTCCGGCAGAAATCAGGTCACCTTCACTTCCGATGATTTCAGCGAAGCGATCCTGGCCTTTGACCGCTATGAGATCCAGCTGCCGAAAAAGGAAACGGTCGTCTGCACCCTGTCCGATCTCAAGGTCCAGTTTGCCCATTACCGGGAAGCTGACTGGGTAGGACACCTTGAGCAGCTGTATTAGCTTTAGTTAGGGGAATGAGAAATGAAAAAACACTGGTACGCCCTGCTTGATTCCATGAAGCTGCCGCTGGCGATTCTGCTGATCGGCTATCTTCTGATGGGGCTTAATGTTATAAGCGTAAAAAACGAACTGATCAGTACGGCGCTGCAGACGCTGGAGTACATCGGCTATGTAATGGTCGATCTGTTTCCGCTGATCGTCATCATTTCCTATTTCGGAAGGACTTATGAAGATTCGGCTCCGGTAAACGGCGGAATCATCTGTTACCTGATCCTTAACGTAATCACCATGTTCTTCAGCAACGGTTCGCTGGCGGACAGTTTCTATACTGACCTCTTTACCTTCAGCGTGGACGCTGAGAATACAATAAGACCGCTCAACATGGGTCTGCTTGCTGCCGTCATTGTCATCATCATCGTCAACCTGACATACCGCTCCAGCCGCAAGCGCTATAACTACGGCATGCTGCCGTTCATTACCAACGACGTCTGGTTTTTGCTCAGCGCCATTCTGTTTACGCTGATCGTAGGCGCTCTGATCGTCTGGCAGTATCCGACCGTCGCCCGCTTCACCGTCAAGTGCATGCGGTTTGTGGCCATCAACAACACCAATCCGGCCAGCATGTTCCTTTACAGCTTATACGACAAGGTCATGAGCCTTACCGGTCTGCACGGCATCGTTGAGAAGGGTTTCTGGTTCGGCGAGTACGGCGGCAACTGGGTAAACGGTTCCGGAACAAGCTTTGTCGGCGACGCCAGCATCTGGAATGCCCAGATTGCGGCAGATACGCTGTCCAAGGGCGTTGGCCGTTACGGAACAAACTATTACATCGTTAATCTGTTCATGATACCGTCACTTCTTCTGGGATATCTGCTTAACATCCGCGACAAGGTAGAACTGCGGAAATCCTGGGGAACAGTCCTGTTTGGTCTGATCTGCTCTCTGCTTTGCGGAAGCGCTCTGCCTGTGGAGCTGGCTCTGCTGTTCATCGCGCCGGGTCTGTTGTTCGTTCACGTGATCCTGTCATCGCTGTCCAGCATGGCTCTGGCCCTGATGGGCGTTCAGCTGGGATTTACCGTAACCGGCAACCCTGATTATACGGCAGCCGGTACCCTTCTGGACTTCGTCAAGTATTTCCGCACGGCTTCACTTCATTCCGCAGCCCTGAAGATTCTGCTGGTCGGCGCTGTCTGTTTCGCTGTTTATCAGCTGGCGGTGTTCCTGTACTACCGCTTCATCTCTCAGGACTTCCTGGACAACGAGGAAGGCAAGAAGGAACTGAAGGATTTTGTCAGAGCACTCGGCGGACTGGAAAACATCAAGATGATCACTTCTTCCCCGACCAGCGTTATCGTCGTACTGCACGATAACGAGAAACTCGATCCCAAGGCCCTGCTGGAAACCAGAGCATATCTGATCAAGGAAAGGTATTTCGGCTATCATATTAATTACGGCCCGGGCAGCCCAGCCCTGTGCCGGATGATCAAAAAGGAAATCAGGGAACTCGAAGAAATCAAGAACTACCATAAAGAGGCATGAACATGACTCAGCAATACACTCCGATGATGCAGCATTATCTGGAAATAAAAGCCAAGTATCCCGATACTCTGGTTTTTTATCGTTTAGGCGACTTCTATGAAATGTTCTTCGAAGACGCCAAAACGGCATCACATGAGCTTGATCTGGTTCTGACCGGCCGCAATGCCGGTACGGAAGAACGGGTGCCGATGTGCGGGGTTCCCTTTCATGCGGTTACCGGATACATTCAGCGGCTTATAAACAAAGGCTATAAGGTTGCCATCGTTGAACAGCTGGAAGATCCGGCCGAAGCCGTTGGACTGGTAAAGCGCGACGTCATAAAGGTCGTTACTCCCGGCACCATCATGGATGAGCTTACCGACGAACGGGCCAGCGTCTATCTTGCCGCTTTATGTGACTATCATTACGGATATGCGTTGGCGGTCTGTGAGACAACGACCGGAGAGACCCGCGCGATCAGTCTCAAGCACGACCTCTCCCTGCTCATTCAGACGCTCATCAGCAACGACGTCAGAGAAATCGTCGTTGCCGGAGACACTGATGAAGCACTCAGAAAGGCCGTGGAAGGAGAGACAGCCATCACCGTATCCGTATGTGACGAGACTGACATCGAGGAACAGTATCTGCCGTTATGCGGGCAGATCGAAGAAGTACATCTGCGTCTGGCCATCGGCCGGCTTCTTAATTATCTGGAAGCCACCCAGAAACGCAGCATGTCACATCTGCGGGAGTTCAGATACAGCGAAAATGAGCAATACCTGGGCATGGACTATTCCACGATCACCAACCTGGAGCTCATTCAGCCTTCCCGCAGCAACGTCAAGGCCATCACCCTGTACTCCTTCCTGGACAAGACCAGAAGCGCGATCGGCTCCCGCAAGCTGAAGAGCTGGATCAGCCGGCCGCTGCGGAACGAAGACAGACTCAATCAGCGCCTCGACATGATCGAATACCTGAACCGCAACTTCCTCAGAAGAGAGGAACTCAGGGAAAACCTCAGTGAACTCTATGATATCGAGAGAATTACCGCCAAGATAGCATACGGGAGCGCTAACCCCAAGGACTGCCTGCGTCTGCGGAAGTCCCTTGAAGTGGCTGATGACATCCTCGCCGTCGTGCACGACAGCAGGCTGTATCCCGAGTATGACGGAATTGACAGCTGCCGCGATGTCTGTGAACTGCTCAGTGACGCACTGGTCGAAGATCCGCCGCTGCTTCTGAGCGATGGCGGTGTATTCAGAGAAGGATACAACGAGCAGCTCGATGAATATCATCGGATCACCGCTGACGGCCAGAGCTGGATAGCGCAGCTGGAACAGCAGGAAAAGGAAAAGACGGGAATAAAGACCCTGAAGATCGGTTATAACCGCGTCTTCGGCTATTACATTGAAATATCCAAGGGACAGGTTCCGCTGGTCAAAGAAGAATGGGGATATACCCGCAAGCAGACTCTGACCACCTGTGAGCGCTACATTACCCAGCAGCTCAAGGAGCAGGAAGACATCATACTTCACGCTCAGGAAAGAGCGGTCAAATTGGAGAGCAGCCTGTTTGCCCAGCTGATCGAACAGCTGAAAAGACGGATCGGAAGTCTGCAGACTCTGGCAGACTGTCTGGCCGTCACCGACAGCATCTACGCTTTGAGCGTCATCAGCAGCGGACACGGCTACGTGCGTCCGCAGTATTCCCATGAGGGTGTGATCGACATCAAGGCCGGACGCCATCCGATCCTGGACTCCTTCAAGGATGTCAGGTATGTTGCCAACGACATCTACATGGACGATAAAATCAGTTCGCTGATCATAACCGGACCGAACATGGGCGGCAAGAGCACTTACATGCGTCAGTGCGTGCTGCTGGCCATCATGGCTCAGATCGGCTGTTTCCTGCCGGCCAAGTCGGCTGTCATTCCGATATTTGACCAGATATTCACCCGTATCGGTTCCAACGACGACATTCTGGCCGGACAGTCTACCTTCATGATGGAGATGACCGAAGCCAACTACGCCCTGCAGAACGCGACCAGGGACTCGCTGATCATCTTTGATGAGATCGGCCGCGGCACTTCAACCTATGACGGCATGGCTCTGGCTCAGGCCATTCTGGAATACATCGACGGAGCCATCGGCGCCAAGATCCTTTTCAGCACGCACTATCATGAACTGACGGCTCTGGAAAACAACATGGAGCATGTCCGCAACAAGAACGTTGCCGTGGCTGAAAGCGATGGTAAAATCACCTTCCTCTACAAGGTAAAGGACGGCAAGGCCAACCGCTCATACGGCATACACGTAGCCGCCCTGGCCAAGCTTCCGGAAGCGGTGATCGACAGAGCAAAGATGCTGCTGAAGGGCTTTGAGGAAACCCGAAAGCACAATAACGATCAGGCTCAGATCGTCATGATGGAAGTCGTTCCCAACGAAGTCCGGGAGATTCAGGACATTCTGAAGAACGCTGACCCGAACAACATGACCCCCATTGAAGCGCTGCAGCTGGTTGCCCAGCTGAAAGGAAAACTGAAAGATGAGTAAGATCGGCATTCTTGACGAGCATCTGACCAATATGATCGCAGCCGGCGAGGTCGTGGAACGCCCGCTGGGAGTGGTCAAGGAACTGGTGGAAAACAGCATAGATGCCCAGGCAGGCCGGATCGAAATAAGAATCGTCAACGGCGGCATGGACAGCATCGAAGTAAATGATGACGGCTGCGGCATGGACCGCGTGGACGCCACCAGAGCTTTTGAACGTCACGCCACCAGCAAGATCCGGGAGACCGGCGATCTCTGGAACATCCATACGATGGGATTCCGCGGCGAAGCTCTGCCTTCAATTGCCTCTGTCAGCAAGGTCAGAATGCTGACAAGCGACGGCAGCGATTCCACTCTGGTGCGCATCGAGTACGGACAGATCAAGGAAGCCAGACCGATGGCAGCTGATCAGGGCACCAGCATCCTGGTTGAGGGACTGTTTTACCGGACGCCGGCCCGTCTGAAGCACCTGAAGAGCGGCAACATTGAGACCAACATCATTCTTGATTTCGTTCAGAAGATCGCTCTGGCGCATCCTGAGATCGCCTTTGAACTGTACAGCGACGACAAGCTGCGGATCCAGACCAACGGATCGGGTTCCCTGCAGGAAGCCATCATGGCCGTTTACGGTCTGGAGGTTGCCCGCAAGTGCCTGCCGGTCAGCTTCTCCGATTATGATTTTGAGGTAGACGGTTATCTGGTTTCCCCGGTGATAACCAGATCAAACCGCCAGTACATAAATGTCAGCATGAACGGAAGAGTCATCCGTTCCCTTCCCATGCAGAAGGCGATCATTGACGGTTACCGGGAATTCATGATGCCGGACCGCTTCCCCATCGTCGTACTGAACATCCGGGCTGATTTCCAGCTGGTCGACGTCAATGTTCATCCCAGCAAATGGGAGATCCGGATCTCCAAGGAGAAAGCGCTGTACACGTTGCTTACCGAAAACATCAGAGAAGCGCTGCGGCAGCAGACCAGACCGAGCGACATGGTCGTAGAACACGTCAGTGCTGGCAGCGAAGCCGCCTATCAGCCTGAAGAAACGGAAGTCCGGCAACCTCTGCTGTTTGAAGAACAGAGGATGACCTATGATACTGAGGAAACGCTGCAGCGGTTCAACTATCTCGGTCAGCATCACGGCAAGTACATCCTGGCCTATGATGAAGAAAACATCTACATCATCGACCAGCATGCCGCCATGGAAAGATGCATGTATGAGGAGATCCAGCAGCAGATAGCCGAAAAGAAAGTCGACTGTCAGCCGTTGCTGATACCGCTTGTCATTGAGATAACACCGGCTCAGATGAACCAGCTGGAAAAGATAAACGAAATGCTTGAATGCATCAGCCTGAAGCTTGAACCCTTTTCACTAAACAGCGTGGTAGTCAGGGAACTGCCGACTTTCATCGAAGGGGACGAAGAAGGCTTCATCCGGGAACTGATCGAACAGATAACCAACGACAGACAGATGAGCGTCCTGGATGTCCGCAGGGAAAAGATCGCTTCCATGGCCTGCCACGCATCGGTTAAGTTCAACACCTATCTTACGGTGGAGGAAAGCAAGCGGCTGCTGAGCCGGCTTTCCCGCTGCGCTCAGCCCTTTAACTGTCCGCACGGCCGGCCGACCATGCTGGCCATCAGCGACAGACAGCTGGAGAAGGAGTTCAAGCGTGTCTAAGGTTCTGCTCATCGTCGGCCCCACAGCCTCCGGCAAAAGCGCTCTGGCTGTAGACCTGGCGGAGAAATACCGCGGAGAAATAATCAACGGTGATTCGGTTTCCGTATACCGTCAACTGAACATCGGTTCTGCCAAGACGCCTCCTCAGCAGCAGAAGGGAATCCCCCATCATCTGCTGGACTATGTGGACGTAGAAGAAGACTACAGCGTTGCCCGTTTCCAGCAGGATTGCCGGGCAGCCATCGCCGAGATAAGCGAAAGAGGCAGACTGCCCATCGTGGTCGGCGGGACCGGCCTTTACATCAAGGCGATGCTGTATGATTATGAATTCCGTCCTTCGGAGGCGGAAAGCGACGAAGATTACAGCCGCTTCAGTAATGAAGAACTGTTTGAAATGCTCAGAAAGGCTGATGAAAAGAGCGCGGAGATCATTCATCCCAATAACCGCAAACGGGTGATCCGGGCTCTGCAGATCGCTGCCGGCGGTACGCCCAAGTCGGAAATCGAGGCGGCGCAGCGGCATCAGCCGGTTTACGACAGCCTGATCATCGGCCTCACCATGGACCGCGATAATCTGAAAAAGAGAATAAACCGGCGCGTGGACGCGATGATGGAAGAAGGCCTGCTGGAAGAAGTCAGCCGCCTGCACGAAGCCTATCCGTTTGATCTGCATTGTTTCAGCGCCATCGGCTACCGGGAATTCAGAGAATATTTCGCCGGCACCCAGACGCTGGAGGAGACCGTTGAGCTGATCAAGACGCATACCCGCCAGTTTGCCAAGCGGCAGTATACCTGGTTCAACCATCAGCTGCCGGTAAGCTGGTTTGACATCGAAGAAGAAGATTACCGGAAGAAAATCGAAGAGAAGATAGAGGAGTTCTTAAATGAACGATAGATTTGCCCGCTCAGCGCTGCTCATAGGAGAACCCGGCGTTTCCAGACTTAACAGCGCGACCGTCATGGTCGTCGGTCTGGGCGGGGTTGGCGGCTACGCGGCGGAAGCGCTGGTACGCAGCGGCATCGGTACGCTGGTCGTGATCGATCACGACGCCGTTGAGCTTTCCAACTTCAACCGCCAGATCCTGGCCACTGAAGAAAGCCTGGGGGAAAGAAAGACGGAAGCCTTTGAGCGCCGCGCCCGCAGCATTAACCCGGAAGTCCGGGTCATCTGCTACGACGCCTTCCTGAAGGCCGATGACATCAGCAGGTTCTTTTCCGAAAAGGTCGACTATGTAGTCGATGCCATTGACACGCTCACCAGCAAGGTAATGCTGTGGAAGTACTGTCAGGAAAACGGCATCAAAGTCATCAGTTCCATGGGTACGGCCCGCCGGCTGGATCCGCTGAAGCTGCAGATCACGACGCTGGACAAAACGGAAAACGATCCGATGGCCAGAGCCCTGAGACAGATCGCCCGCAAGAACGGCGTCAGCCTTAAGGTGCCGGTCGTCATCAGCCGGGAACCGGCAAAGGACAGCAGCGCAGAAGCTCTGGGGTCAATGATGTTCGTGCCGGCCAGCGCCGGCATCCTGTGCGCCAGCCGGGTCATCAGCGATCTGATTGACAATCAGAACGGTTAGAGTAAAATAAAAGTCCGGAGGAAAAGCATGAAGCTCATTGTCGGTTTGGGAAATCCAGGAGAGAAATACGAAAAGACCAGGCATAACACCGGGTTTTTGACCATGGACATCATCAGCCGGCAGCTGGGCATTCCGGTAACCCGCCGGGCATTTGAAGCCCTGATCGGCAAGGGAACGGTAAACGGCGAACAGGTCGTGCTGATGAAGCCGCAGACCTACATGAACGAATCCGGCCGGGCGGTCGGCAAGGCCGCAGCGTATTACAAGCTGGATAAGGAAAAAGACATTCTGATCATCTATGATGATCTGGACCTGCCGGTCGGAACCATCAGGCTGCGCAGCAGCGGTTCGGACGGCGGGCATAACGGCCTCAAGAGCATCATTGCCCACCTCAAAACCAGACGCTTCAACCGCATCCGCATCGGCATTGACAAGTCTCCGTACATACCGACTATCGACTATGTCCTGGGCAAGGTCCGCCGGGAAGATCAGCAGGCTTATCAGGCTGCCCTGGAAAAAGCGGCTGAAGCCGCCGTAAAATTCATCGACACCCCGTTTGACCGGGTGATGAACATGTATAACACCAAGGAGAAGAATGGATGAACTGTACCGGCTGATGGCAGACGACCCGGCGGTAGCGGCTCTTACCGGGCACAAGCCCGGGCTCAGCTGTCTGAGCGACGTTGAAGAGCCTCTGATCATCGCCGCAAGCTTCCGTCAGCAACCCCGAAAAATCGTCATCGTAAAGGAAAACATCTATACAGCACAGCAGCTCTACAACCGGCTATACCCCCTGGTAAAGGACGATGTGCTGCTTTTCAGCGTGGAGGAATCCCTCCGCGTCGAGGCTGTGGCGGCTTCGCCGGACAGCTACGCAAACCAGATGAACGTCCTGGCTTCCCTCTGTCTTCAAGAGCGGCCGCTGATCATCGTTACCCACGCCATGGCTCTGATCCGCTTTCTTCCTGACCGACAGACCTTTAGGAAGCACATCATTGATCTCCGGGTCGGACAGAACTGGAACATGGAAGAACTTAAAACCAGACTGGTTGCCTCCGGCTACAAGCAGACGCCCCGAGTCGACCAGCCGCTGACTTTCGCCCAGCGCGGCGGCGTCATAGACGTTTTCTCCATACAGAACGATCGGCCGGTGAGAATCGAGTTCTTTGATGAAGAGATCGATTCCCTGCGCTTTTTCGACATTGCCTCCCAGCGGACGGTTCAGAAGGTTCAGGAAGTCCGCATCGTTCCGGCCGGTTCCCTGATCTATGATGAAGACTTCGGAGATATCCGTCAGCGGATCCTGAAACAGCTGGATAACGACTGCCGAAAGGCGTCAGACTCCGGCCTGCTCAGGGAAGCGGTGGAGCGCGACCTGAATTATCTGGAGAACCACATCAATGAACGGTATCTTTACCGCTATCAGGCGTTCTTCTCCGGCAGCGTTTCCCTGCTGGATTATCTTGACGGTCCTGATGTGATCGTCAACCCCACGGAAGCGGTGGCGAACAGCCTGCAGATGAACATCAGGGAAAACGACGAATACATCACCGAACTGTTTCTGGATAACCGGGGGCTGAACTGGCACAGCGTCTTCGCCGACTTTGAATCCGTGATCGGCCGGTATCATCCTTACCGGATCTCCGGCGTCCTGGAAAGAGGAAAGACCATCCGCTCGGATGTCCGGCTTTCCTATTTTCCGCTGCTGCCTCTGGACCGGGCTGTTGATGAGATCATCAGCCTGTCTCAGGACCACCGCATTCACGTTTCCCTGAGTGAGGGACAGCTGGAACTTCTGGAAAGCCACTTTGAGATCAAGAATCTGAAGCTGAAGGACTATGCTGAGGTCTGCGATCAGGAGATCGCTGAGGGCTTCAACTACCATGACGAGATGTACCTGAGCGCCCGGGAGATCTTCGGCATGAAACAGGTCAAGGGCCGCTTTGATACCAAGTTCCGCGAAGCCGAGGTTCTGGACAGCTATCAGGACCTAAAGAAGGGCGATTACGTCGTTCATAACCGCTACGGCGTCGGTCTTTATGAAGGGATTATTACCCGGGGAATAATGAATCATAAGCAGGACTACCTGCAGATCCGTTACCGGGACAGCGACACCCTGCTGGTGCCGCTGGAGCAGTTCAAGCTGGTTCGTAAATTTGTGGCTGCCGAAGGCGTCGGCATCAGGCTTAATAAACTGGGCTCTTCCAGCTGGACCAAGACCAAGGAAAAGATCAGCCAGGAGGTAAACGACATCGCCGAAAGGCTGATGGCGCTTTACTCTGCCCGGGAACAGAACATCGGTTTTGCCTTCAGCCCGGACGACGAGGAAAGCCGGCGGTTTGAAAGAAACTTCCCCTATGCTCTGACTGACGATCAGATCAGGGCCATAGCTGAGGTGAAGCACGATATGGAACAGAGCCGTCCGATGGACCGGCTGCTGTGCGGAGACGTCGGCTTCGGCAAGACCGAGGTTGCCATGGTGGCGGCTTTCAAGGCCTGCAAGGACCTCAAGCAGGTCGCCTATCTCTGCCCGACGACCATTCTTTCCCGCCAGCATTACAACACCTTCAGGGAAAGATTCAAGGACTTCCCGGTCTGCGTGGAGCTGATCAACCGCTATGTTCCCGAAGCCGAACAGAAGGACATTCTGAAACGCCTTAAGGAAGGCAAGGTCGACATTCTGATCGGCACTCACCGCCTGCTGAGCAAGGACGTGCAGTTTGCCGATCTGGGGCTGCTGATCATCGACGAGGAACAGCGCTTCGGTGTCCAGGCCAAGGAAAGGATCAAAGAGCTCAAGCAGACCATCGACGTACTGTCGCTGAGCGCCACGCCGATCCCCCGGACCATGCAGATGTCGCTGGTCGGCGTCATGTCGCTTTCGCAGCTGAATACACCTCCGCAGAACCGCACGGCGATCCAGACCTATGTCGTTGAGAAGAACGACAGCCTGATCCGGGAAACCATCCAGCGGGAACTGGCGCGGGGCGGGCAGGTCTTCTATCTGCACAACAACGTTTCCGACATCTATGATGTAGCCCGGAAGATCAGGACTCTGGTTCCCCAGGCGGACATCGGCATCGGTCACGGGCAGATGAACCGTGAGGAGATCGAGGACGTCATGTACCGCTTCGTGGAAGGCCAGTACAACGTGCTGGTCTGCACCACGATCATCGAAACCGGCATAGACATTCCCAACGCCAACACCATTCTGATCGAAAACGCCGAAAACTTCGGTCTGGCTCAGCTTTACCAGATCAGAGGAAGAGTCGGCCGCAGCGATCGGATCGCCTATGCCTACCTGATGTACAGCAGTACCCGCAGCCTTTCGGAAGTGGCGTTCAAGCGTCTGCAGTCCATCAAGGAGTTCACGGAGCTCGGCTCCGGATACAAGGTGGCACTGCGCGACCTTACCATCCGCGGTGCCGGCGATCTGCTGGGCGAACGGCAGGCCGGCTTCATCAACACCATCGGCATGAGCCTGTATCTGGAGATGCTCAACGATGCCATCAACCGGCAGAAGGGCATCGTCCGCAAGCCCGATGAGGAGCCGCAGTTCCGCGCTCACGACGTCGAGGGATACATACCGGAAAAGTTCATAAGTCAGGACTATGAAAAACTCAGCATCTATCAGCAGCTGGCGGCCATCAGCTCTCAGGAAGAGCTGGAGGCCTTCCGTCAGGCGCAGAGCGATTACTACGGCAGACTGCCCGTCAGCATTGAGAATCTCTTCCTGAAAAAGCGGATCGAACTGCTGCTGAACAACAACCGGATCGCCAATTACCTGGAACAGGCCAGGGAGAACAGCATCGTGCTTACTCCGGAGACCTCATCCCGGGTCAACGGCATTGAGTTCTTCGGCCGGATGTATGAGATCGGCGCCGACATCAGGCTCAAGTATCTCCACAAGAAGATCACGATCACCGTACCGAAGACAAAGAATTATCACCAACGGATAGAAGAAGTGCTAAAGGAAGTGGACAAGTTATGAGACTGGACAAGTATCTGAAAGTATCAAGAATTCTCAAGCGGAGAACGATCTCCAAGCAGCTGGCTGCCAATCAGCGCGTACTGGTAAACGGGAAGATTGCCAAACCGGCCAAGGAAGTCGGCGTCGGCGACGTCATTGACGTCATCTACGGCGAAAGAGGGCTGAAGGTGCGGGTTCTGGACGTCAGCCCGGTCGTCAGAAAGGGTGAGGCCGGCAGCCTTTACGAGGTGCTTGATGAATACCAGGTGAGCGAAGAAGAGCGCTTGAATCTTGGATAAAGGTTTATTATAATGGTTTCTGCCAGAAGAAAGGAGCGTCCGAAATGCCGAACAAGAAAAAGAAAAAGCTGAAGAAACCCATTCGCCTTTTCGGTCTGTTTGTTTTCTGCGCCGTGCTGATAGCGTTTACCGTCTATTTTGCACTGAGTGCCAACAGAGAGATCCGGACGACCTTCTCTCTGAGGGCAGATCTGAAGATCTACGAGGAACAGCTGAAAGCTCTGGAAGCGGAGAGAGACAGCCTGGTCAACCAGAAGGAAAAACTGACTGACGAGAACTATGTCTCCAACGTTGCCAGAGGCAAGTACCTGTTCTCCAAGGACAACGAGCAGATCTATTACTTCCCTCCGCTGGAGGATTAGCGAGTCATCTCGCTTTTTTTGGAGAAAGGAGGAGCGCAATGAACGCCATTGATTACATCGTCAACAACGGCATATATACCTTTGAGCAGAAGCCCTTCAACGATGTTGACAACACCCTGATGTGCCAGCTGTCCTATCCGGACTGGCGGGAGATCATCGGCAGTAAGCCGGTCAGACTTCAGCAAGCGGCTGAGCAGTATTTTCTGCGCTTCAACGAAGAGGTCATCGGCGACAGCGGAAAGGATTCCGATGACCGTCTGGCCCTTTCCCTGATGGCCAACAGCCGGCGCTTCGGCGACTTGCTGCTGATGGACTACGTCAACGACCGCGACTGGGAAAACGAGAAACAGTTCGGCGCCATCACCATTCAGATCGTCAAGGGACTTTACTACGTGGCCTTTGAGGGCACCGACATGATGCTATACAGCTGGAAGGAAGACTTCAACATGGCATACATGCTGCCGGTTCCTTCCCAGAAACAGGCATTGGAATACCTGAACGGGCAGCTCAGAAAACTCAAGGGCGACTTCATGGTCGGCGGGCATTCCAAAGGCGGAAACCTTGCCGTTTACGCGGCGGTGGAGTCGGGAAGCGACCGGATCATCTGGGTCTACAACAATGACGGCCCGGGATTCGCCGCCAGTTTCACCGAACGGCCTGAGTATCAGAGAATGCTTAACCGCATGATCACCTACCTGCCTTCCTCGTCGGTAATCGGCACGCTCATGTGCAGCGACATTCACCGGGCCATCGTGCAGTCAGAGGGTCAGGGTCTGGTTCAGCAGCACGATTTTCTGAGCTGGAAGAGCCGGGGAGGCAGCTTTGTAAAAGCCGAATCGTTCAGCGACTTCAGCCGCTTCATCTATGAGAGCATGAACGGCTGGTTCCGGGACCTCAGCATGGAGGAAAAGGTAGTGTTCATCAACACAGCCTACGATACGATGAAGGAACTGGGCTTCACTTCCGTATCCGACGTCGACAGAAAAAAGGCCGAATTCCTGGTTCGGCTGGTTAAGAAAGTCATGAACTATGACAAGGGAACCAAGAGTCTGATGGCTCAGACGCTGGTAAGCCTGATCAAGAACTCGGGAATGAGCTTCGTCAACGCCTTCTTCCTGCTGCGGCTTAATCACGTAATGCAGTCGGCAGGCGATGACAAGAAAGAAATCAAGGAATGAGCCCCAAGGGGCTTTTTCTTCAGGATGAATAGCGGGCGATGTAGAGCAGATGGCTTGAAGAGTCGTAGATGACGGCCACAAAGTCGCGGACTCCGGCTTCGGGATCGGCGATATAGACGACCTCTTCCCCGGTATTGCAGGCAATGCGGTAATATCCTTCGTTCACCTGCGGCAGTCCCTGGCCTTCCGGTCCGTAATGGATGTTGTCATCGATCAGCTTTTGGAAGGAAGCGTCAGCCGGCAGGGGGTTCCAGCCGGCGTTTTCGCTGATCTGGGTCAGTATTTTCTCTTCAGGGCACTGGAGAATGTAGACACGCGTCCCGCTGCCGAACCAGCCGCTGTTTTCGTAACTGAAGGTCAGCTCACAGCCATCCAGCTTCAGGCCGGCATACTCCTCCAGAGTTTCCAGGCTGACGGGAACATCAGTCTTTCCCTGGCTTTCCTTCTGGATCTGATAGTTCATCCAGTCAATGAAGGTCAGGGGAACGACGATAAGGCAGAAACCGGCCAGCAGGTAACGCCGCCAGTCCGTGCGGGTGTAGAGGGTGCCGTGAACGGCCTTGCCCAAAAGGAAGAGGCCGCCGATCATGACAGTGACGGTGAGGGCGATCAGAGCCGGGAACAGACCGGCCAGCAGATCGGTGCGGGTAGCCAGCAGGTATAAAACGCCATACCCGGCCGCTATGAAGCCGGCCAGCAGCAGGTAATGGAGATTTTCCCTGCGGGCGGCCTGCTGCTCATAGGAAAGATCGCTGCCTTTTTCCGGCAGCGGACCGTGAGCAGTTGAATTGAGCAGTTCTTCCGCGCTGACCTTGAGGGCATCAGCCAGTTTTTTCAGTTCTTCTTTTGAAGGCAAAAGACGGCTGGATTCCCAGCGGTCGATGGTGTTTTCGCTGACCCCGACCCGTTCGGCCAGTTCACTTTTGGCCAGCCCTCTGCTGATGCGCAGCTCGGCGATGTATTTACCCAGTTTTCTCTTGGTTTCCATAGCGTTTCCTGTAAAACATTATACCATTGCGGCTGAAAAAAAGGCTGCCGTGGCAGCCTTAATGAATTCCAAAGATGGCCAGACCGCCGTAAAGGACAACGGTCAGGATGATGCCGGCCATGATAACGCCCAGAAGAATGGAGACAAAGCCTTTTTTGGGCTCAAAGCCCAGAATGGTGGAAACCAGCGAACCGCTCCAGGCGCCGGTTCCCGGGACGGGGATGCCGACGAACATGGTCAGGGCAAAGAATCCGTATTTGGCGACCTTCTCGCTTTTGGCGTTGAGCTTTTCCTCGTAGCGGGTAAAGAAACCGCCGAAGGTCCTGGTTGTCTTCAGCCACCTGACGATCTTCATGCCGAACAGCAGAAGAAACGGCACCGGCAGCATGTTTGCCAGGATGCAGATGGGCAGCGCCTTATACCATTCAAAGCCGGTGGCGGCCGCAAAGATCAGGGCTCCTCTTTCCTCAATGAGGGGAATCAGGGAAATCATGAACAGGGCAAATTCCCTGGACAGCCCGGAAAAGAAATTGAATATGGCTTCAGTCATAATTGTCTCCTTGCAAGGCGGAAAATCCGCTCAGTTATTGTAGCACAAGAAGGGCCAAAAGGGAAAATATCGGAAATAAGACGCCCGAAAGAGACAGAAAGAAGGTATAATGAAATAAAGGAAAAGAGAAAGAATATGTACGATGTAATAATTATCGGCGGCGGTGTCGTGGGCAGCGCTGCAGCGTATTATCTGTCTCAGTACGATCTGAAACTGCTGATGCTGGAGGCCTTTAATGACGTTGCGGACGGGACCACTAAGGCCAACTCTGCCGTCATTCACGCCGGCTATGACCCCAAGCCGGGCAGCCTGATGGCCAAATACAACGTTGAAGGCTCAAAACTGACGAAGGAACTGGTTAAGAAGCTGGACGTACCCTATGTCAACGACGGCTCTCTGGTTCTGGCCTTTTCCCCGGAAGATCTGAAAACCCTTAAGGAACTCTATGACCGGGGCGTTGCCAACGGGGTTGAGCAGCTGAAACTGCTGAACTATGAGGAAACCAGAGACATTGAGCCGGGCATCTCCGACAACGTCTACGGCTCCCTTTATGCCGGCACTTCAGCCGTCATTTCGCCCTGGGAATACTGCCTGGCGCTGGCGGAGACAGCCGTAAGAAACGGCATGGACCTGAAGCTGTCCAATGAAGTAACAGGAATCAGAAAGAACGAAGACGGGACCTTTACGGTTACCACCGTCAAGGGCGAGTATCAGGGCCGCTATGTCATCAATGCCGCCGGCATTTACGCCGACAAGGTGCATGAGATGATCGGCAAGAAGGAATTCACCATCACGCCGGTGCGCGGCCAGTATTTCCTGCTGGACAAGTCACAGTACCCCAAGGCAAAACACACGCTGTTCCAGTGCCCCAGCGAAAGAGGCAAGGGCGTAGCTGTCACTCCGACCGTGCATGGCAACCTCATCGTCGGTCCGGACGCTACCAGAGTGGACGGCGAAGATCTGGATACCACGGCAGACATCCTCAGCTATGTGCGCGAGACTGCCTCGCTGTCCATCAAGGACATTGACTACCGGGAAAACATCAGAAACTTCTCCGGCTTAAGAGCGAGAAGCGACCGCGGCGACTTCATCATTGAAGAAAGCCACAGCGTCCCCAACTTCTTCAATCTGGCCGGCATGGCTTCCCCGGCGCTCAGCTCGGCAGCGGCCATCGGCGTCGTTGCCAAAGACTGGGTGTTATCCAAGCAGGCTTATCCCAAAAAGGAACACTACGTTGACAGCCGCCGCAAGATCAGGTTCAAGCAGCTGAGCGACGAAGAAAAGAACAGAATAATCAAGGAAGATCCCGCTTACGGACGGATCATCTGCCGCTGTGAAACGGTAACGGAGGGAGAGATCAGGGCGACCTTCAAAACGCCGATCCCGCCCCGTTCGATCGACGCGGTCAAGCGCCGTACCAATGCCGGCATGGGCAGATGCCAGGGCGGTTTCTGCGGGGAAAGAGTAGCCATGATTCTGAAAGAAGAACTGGGACTGGAGTATGACGAGATCCTGCAGGACCGCGAAGGAACCGTGGTCCTGGAAAAGCAGGCCAAGGAGGATTACGGAAATGTATGATCTGATAATCATCGGCGCCGGCCCGGCCGGGCTGTAAGCAGCCGTTTCGGCCTGGCAGGCGGATCTTAAGAGCATTCTGCTGATCGAAAGAGACCGGGAACTGGGCGGCATTCTCAACCAGTGCATCCATAACGGTTTCGGTCTTCATCTGTTCAAGGAAGAACTTACCGGCCCGGAATTTGCGGGCAGGTTCATTGAAATGCTGAAGGACACCGACGTGGAAGTCATGAGCGACACCATGGTGCTGAACATCAGCCCTGACCATGAAGTCTCCCTGATAAACACGCATGGTTATCAGAAGGTAAAGAGCAAGGCCGTTATCCTGGCCATGGGCTGCCGGGAACGCACCAGAGGGGCGATCGCCATTCCGGGAAGCCGGGGATCCGGCGTTTATACCGCCGGCACGGCTCAGCGTTACATCAACATGGACGGCTATCTGGTCGGCAAGCGCGTCGTCATTCTGGGCAGCGGTGACATCGGCCTGATCATGGCCCGCCGCATGACTCTGGAAGGCGCCAAGGTGCTGGCCTGCGTGGAGATCAACCCCTATTCTTCCGGCCTGCAGAGAAACATCAAGCAGTGTCTGGAAGACTTCAACATTCCGCTGTATCTCTCACATACCATTACCGACATCAAGGGATACCCGAGAGTCAGTCAGGTAGTTGTCTCCAAGGTCGACGAGAAGTTCCGCCCGATTCCGGGCACGGAAATGACTTTTGACTGCGATACCGTCCTGCTTTCCATCGGTCTGATACCGGAAAACGAGCTCAGCAAAGCGGCCGGCATCGTCATAGACCCGCGTACCAAAGGCCCGCTGGTCTGGGAGAACATGGAAACGTCGATCGATGGCGTATTCGCCTGCGGAAACGTCGTTCAGGTTCACGATCTGGCTGATAACGTGGCTGCCGAAGCCCGCAAGGCGGCCTTGGCGGCTGCCCGCTATGTGCTGGACAACCAGCCGCATACCGGTGAGCTGACAGTCAGAACCGCCGGTAACGTCACCTATACGGTACCGCAGAGGATCCATCTGCCGGTCACTGACAAGCTGGTGGAGATCTCCTTCCGCACCAACCGCGTCTTCGGCAAGTGTACGATCGAAGTCGCCGATAAGGACGACAACGTCATCTGCCGCTTCAAGCGGGAATACATAACCCCGGGTGAGCTGCAGAAGATCGCCGTTCCCGGCAAGCTGCTGGAAGGCAAGGAAGAATATCTGACCGTCAGGGTCAAGGAGGAACAGGAATGACCGAACTGATTTGTATCGGCTGCCCGCGAGGCTGCCATCTGAAAGTTGACGAGCAGAACGGTTATGCGGTCAGCGGAAACAGCTGCCCGGTCGGAGCCGAATACGGGAAGAATGAACTGACCAATCCGACCCGCGTTCTGACCAGCACGGTCAGGATCACCGGTGCGATCCACAGCTGTCTGCCGGTCAAGAGCAGCGGACCGATCAGAAAGGCTCTGCTCATGGATGCCGTCCAGGCGCTGAAGGACGTTGAGGTCGCTTCACCGGTCCATAAGGGTGACGTGATCGTCAGAAACATCGTCGGCAGCGGCCAGGACATGCTGGCATCAAGAGACATGTAGAAAAAGGCTCTGAGCTATGACTCAGAGCCTTTTGCATTATGAGGCTGCTTGTACTGTGACAGCGTCTGCCGGGCGGCTTCGCTGTCTTTTTTCAGCTGTTCGGTCAGCTCTTTGACGCTGTCGAACTTTCTGTCTCTGCGGATGAAGTCGATGAAGTTCACCGTAACCAGCTGGCCATAGAGATCTTCGCTGAAATCGAAGATGTGGGCTTCCAGAGTACGCCGGCTGCCGTCGGAGACGGTGGGGTTGTTGCCGACGTTGGCCATGGCCGGATAGAGCCGGCCGTCATGGCCGACCAGCGCGCTGTAAACGCCGTTCCCCGGCAGCAGCTGCCGGCCGTAGTTTACGTTGATGGTAGGAAAGCCGATGGTGCGCCCCAGCTGCCGGCCTCTGACCACCTTGCCGGTGATCTGATAGGCATGGCCCAGCTGACGCATGACCTGGCGGACCCGGCCGTTTCTGATGTCCTTTCTGATCATGCTAGTTGCCTTTCAGGATGTGGCTGATGCGCTTGTAGATCAGCATGCAGATGCCGACGTCGATCAGGCCCTTTATCAGAGTAAAGGGAACGTTGAAGATCAGCAGACACTGGGAAACGCTGGTAACGGAAGGCAGGATGGCCTGATAAGCCTGAAGGACCAGAGCCTCCGGGTAATGGAGAATGCTGTAGTAAAGAGGATAGATCAGAAACAGGTTGGAAGGAAAGCTGACGGCTGCCATGATGACAGCGCCGAGAATGCCGCCGGCCAGGGCGGTGCCGCGGGTCTTGTGTCTGCGGTAGATGAATCCGGCAACGGCGGAAAAAGTGCCGCCGAGGATGAAGTTTGAGAGTTCGCCGACGAAGCCGCTCTGAGAAGCCATCATGTGGATGACGTTCTTCAGAAGGGAGATGATGATGCCGGCCAGCGGGCCGTAGGCATAGGCGCCGATCAGAGCCGGAAGGTCGCTGAAGTCGAACTTGATGAAGGAAGGCATCAGCGGAATGGCGAATTCAACGTACTGCAGAATGACGGCCAGGGCGATCAGCAGCGAACAGCCGGTCACATAACGGGTCTTGCTGAGATTGGAATTCTGATTGGTCATATACGAATACCTCCATGAACAAAAAAGTGCTCCAAAATCTCAGGGCACAGGTAAGAAAACGGTTATCTTTTTCCGTCCGGACTGTTACCGTCGGTTCCTGAATTGCACAGGATCGGCCGCCAAGCGGTTCGTGGACTGTCACCACCGGTAGAGAATTGCACTCTGCCCCAAAGATTTACCACCTCATCTTATACTTGCCGGGCAGCACTGTCAAATCGAAAACTTTCTGCAAATAATTAGCACTCAGGTATTGACAGTGCTAAAAGTGGGGCTATAATATAATTAGCACTGGGATATAGAGAGTGCTAAAAAGTAAATAACAAGGAAATGGAGTGATTAAGATGTTGAATTATTATTTAAATCCCAGAAAGAGTGCGGACAGAAGTTTCTTTGATGATTTCTTCGCACCGACATTCTATCGCGGCAATTTCTCTGGAATGCATACGGACATTACCGAAAAGGAAGACGAATATCTGCTGGAAGTAGAGCTTCCGGGCTATAAGAAGGAAGACGTCAAAATCTCCCTGGAAGACGGCTATCTGAAGATCGAAGCCAGCAAGAACACTGAAAACAAGGAAGAGACCAGGAAGTACATCAGCCGTGAGATCTACCGCGGCTCGATGTCCAGAAGCTTCTATGTCGGTAACATCGATCAGAACAAGGTAAAGGCCAACTTCAATGACGGCATCCTGGAGATCAGCGTCCCCAAGGACGAATTACCGGAAGAAGACAAGACGAAGTACATTGACATTAAATAGAGTTACCTCCTTTCTTGAAAAGGAAGAGCGGCAGGAAAAACTGCCGCTTTTCTGTTAAAATATCGGTAAGAGCGCAGGAGAATCGCTTGAATACAAACGGAAAAGAAAGAGTACGGGGAGGCACAAATGGGAATCAACGTGAATGAACTGACCAGAATAATCCTGCATTTCGCCATGTTTGGCTTCAGCTTCTATGCCCTGAGTTCGCTCGATCTGGGCAAGGTACTTCTGCCGGGCCCCGGGCGCAGAACAAAGGCCCAGCTTCTGCTGATCCTTCTGTCGCTGGCGCTGGGCTATCTGAGCGCTCAGTTCCTGCTGGCCATCGTGTACCAGCTGTGAAAATGTGATATAGTAGTTAAGGTGATACCATGAGCGAGATCCTGTATTTTATTTTTCCCACCATTGTTTCCGCAATACTGATCATTCCGGTCCGGATGATCGCCTTTAAGTTCGGCCTGTATGCCAAGGAAAACAACCGTACTGTTCATCATGGCAACATCCCCCGCATCGGCGGAGTAGCCATCTTCCTGGCCTTTATGGGCTGTTCGCTGTTCATGCTGAAGGACATCAGGAATTTCACCGGCCTGCTGATCGGCGCCGCCATCATTTTCCTGTTTGGATTCCTGGATGATGCCTTTGACCTGAAGCCGATTCTTAAAGTCGTCGGTCAGTTTCTGGCGGCTACGGCAGTGATCTTCGTCGGCAAGGTCGCTCTGACGACCATCAATCTGCCTTTCGGCATCGTCCTTGACTTCGACATTCTCAGCTACATTGTTACCTATCTGTGGATCATCGGCATTACCAATGCCGTAAACCTGATCGACGGGCTGGACGGCCTGGCCGGCGGTTTCAGCATCATCGTTCTTCTGACCATCTGCATGCTCGGCAAGCAGGTCGATCAGACCACGATGATCCCGATCTGCCTCATTCTGGCCGGCAGTACGATGGGCTTTCTGTTCTACAACTTCCATCCGGCCAAGATCTTCATGGGAGACTGCGGATCACAGCTTCTGGGCTGCATGATCGCTTCCATTTCCCTTTCCGGTTTCAAGGGAACTACCTTCATTACCCTTTTCATCCCCATTCTGCTGCTGTTCATCCCGATTTCCGACACCTTCCTGGCCATCATCCGCCGCAAGCTGAGAGGGCAGAAGATCTCCAGTCCGGATAGGGGACACCTGCATCACATGCTGATGAACAACATGCGCCTGGGTCAGGTGGGAGCTGTTCTGGTCATCTACTGCGTAACCGCGCTGTTTGGCTTTACTGCCTACCTGTATGTTATCAATCAGAGCGTGGCTCTGTGTGTGCTGGTGATCATCATGATCATGTTTGACATGTTCATTGAATACACCGGCATGATCTCCCCGAAGTACCGCCCGATCCTCAACCTGCTGGACAAGTTCAGAGCGCAGTTTGACAGCAGCAATCTCAATAGCGAAGCTGAAGAAGAAGCAGAAAGAGAGATTCAGGAAGCCCGGGAAAAGAGCAAGGAAGAAAGCGAAGGATAAGACAAGAGACAGCGATGTCTCTTTTTTTTTCGTCTGTTTTAGGATTTACGGGAAGTCCCGACTAGTCATTAACTGGGAGGGAACATGGAAATAGAAGACTTATATCTGCAGAAACAGAAGGAAGGGCTGGCAGGAGAATCACCGATTCTGATGGACGCTCTCGATGATTACCTGGAAACCGTCCGCAGCGAATACGAAAGCATGCCGATCAAGCAGGCGGCGGACACGCTGATGAGCGACCTCAATTATCAGAACCGCAGTCAGCTGAAATCCTGCCGGAGTTTCGGCATGACCATCAGACCCGGTGATGTCTGTTACATCGACTTCGGCAGAGCTTACCGGCAGGAAGCCGGATACCAGCATTTCGGGCTGGTCCTCAACGTCTTTGACGCCAAGGCCCTGGTCATTCCCATGACTTCCAGTTTCAGCGCCTTTCAGAAGGCCTACGACCCGCTGTATAACCCCTATGGGGCAAGACATCTGATGAGACTGGGAAAGGTGGATGGATTATATAAGTATTCGATCCTGTTTCTGAATGACGGCAAGTTCATAAACACGGCCAGGATCATCGACGTTAAGGGGTATCTGGACACCTCCGGCCGGCTGTTTCAGCAGATCAGGGAGCGCTTTTTGGTCTGTATTCAAGAGGAGAGTTAACTGTGCTAAAATGAAGCCATGGAAATGGCGCTGAATCTTGATCCAAAGGGCAGATATCTGATCGGAGTATCCGGTGGAAGTGACTCAATGGCACTTCTTTCTTTATGCCTCAGACAGGGCTATGACGTCATTGTCTGCCACGTTAATTACCGACTCAGGAAAAACGCTGACCGGGAAGAGGAACTGGTCAGAGCTTTCTGCCGGGAAAACGGCATTGAGATCCATGTTGATTATCCGGTAAAGCGGGAAAGCGGAAACTTCCAGAACTGGGCCCGCGAAGCCCGCTATGACTTCTATCGCCGCATCTACCTTCAGGAAAACTGTACGGCGCTGTTATTAGGTCATCAGAAGGATGACCACGTGGAAAACTATCTGATGAGCCTTCAGCGGGGTTCCAGAGGCTGGTACTACGGCATCAGAAGGCAGACAGTTCATCACGGCATGCTGATCATCAGGCCGCTGCTGGACGTGCGCAAGCGCGAGACCAGGCAGTACTGTCTTGATAACAGCATTCCCTTCGGTGACGACGAATCGAACTTTACCGATCATTACAGCCGCAACCGCATCCGCCATGAAATGGTGGAGAAGGCTGACGACGCGCAGATCGAACAGTGGTGCCGGCAGATCGAGGAACTGAATCTGGCTCAGCAGCAGAAGATCAGCCACATTGAGGTCAACTATCATGAAGACGTTCTTTCCCTGGAAGCTTACCGGCAGGAAGACAGGGAAATGCGGCATCTCATCCTGCGCCATCTTATCAGCCGCTTTTTGCCGGATAATCCTTCCGAAGACTTCATCAGCGAGACCGACAGGCTGCTTACGGACAGCGAGGGCAACCATCACCTCCGGCTGAACGGCAGATATACGCTTTTTGTCGACTACGGAACCTTCTATGTATGCGACGTGACGGAAAGATACAGCTATCAGCTGGAAAGAAATCAGCTGCTGCAGACGCCGTACTTCCGCATCTGCTTACAGGGAGAGACCATTGAAAGGATCGGCGTAAACGAAGACGAATGGCCGCTGACCATCCGCAGCGCCGAGCCGGGCGATGAAATAGAACTGCGTTACGGCACCAAGAAGCTCAACCGCTTCTTCACCGACCGCAAGATTCCCCACGGAAAGAGGCTGTTATGGCCGGTGGTTCTCAACTGCCGCGGCGAGGTAATCTTCGTAGCCGGCATCGGCTGTGAGAGGCATCATTTCTTTACTAATGAATTTATCTTTATGATAAAATAGATGTGTTATAACGCGAAAAGGGAGGACGCTTATGCATCAGGACATCAAGAAGATTCTGTTTACCGAAGAAGACATCAGAAACAGATGCATCGAACTGGGAAAAGAGATCTCAGACGCCTACAGAGACAATGAACACGACCTGCTGTTTGTCGGCATTCTCAAGGGCTCCATTCCCTTCTTTGCGGAGCTGATCAAGCACGTTGACATCGATGTCGAGTACGACTTCATCGCTGCCTGCAGTTATGAAGGCACCGAATCCGTCGGCGACATCAAGATCATCAAGGATCTGGACTGCTCAGTCGTTGACCGCGACATCGTCCTGGTCGAGGACATCATCGATACCGGCCTGACACTCAAGGAGATCAAGGAACTGCTCTATCACAAGGGTGCTCACGAAGTCAGAATCGCCGCTCTTCTCAACAAGCAGAGCCGGAGGATCAATGATGTCAGCGCCGATTTCCTGGGCTTTGAAATACCCAATGAATTCGTTGTCGGCTTTGGTCTGGACTATAACCAGAAATACCGCAACCTGCCCTACATCGGCGTGCTGAAGGAAGAAAAGTATTAAGGAGCGTGAATATATTTGAAGAAGAACAGACTGGTAGGAATAATACCATATATAATAACGGCTCTGATGATCGTGGCGCTGTTCAGCTATACCAACGCCAGCCGTACCAAGACGCTTAACTACGGCGAATTTGAAAAGATCATTCAGACCAAGAACATCAACAAGGTGACCCTGACCATGAATTCCACGGTCATCGACATCAGCGGAACCTATAAGGAAAACGACACGGAATACATCTTCCTTGCCAGCGTTCCCAACACGGAGACGCAGAACAACGAACTGATGGAACTGCTTCATTCCAAGGTGAAGGACGCCAACATCATCGTCAAGAATCCGTATCAGACTAATTATCTGATGCAGGCGCTGGCGGAACTGGTTCCCCTGCTGCTGCTGGTAGCCTTCGGTGTCTACATGATCAACCGGATGAACGCCGGCAGCAATGCCAAGGCCTTTGAATTCTCCAAGTCGCGGGCGCGTCTGGAAGGCAACATCAAGGTTACCTTCGATGACGTTGCCGGCTGTGAGGAAGAAAAGGAAGAGATGGCTGAGATCATCGAATACCTGCGCAATCCGGACAAGTTCTCCAAGATGGGCGCCCGCATTCCCAAGGGCATCCTGATGGTCGGCGCTCCGGGCACCGGCAAGACCCTGCTGGCCAAGGCCGTAGCCGGTGAAGCCGATGTACCGTTCTACTCCATCTCCGGTTCAGACTTCGTGGAGATGTTCGTCGGTGTCGGCGCTTCCCGCGTCAGAGACATGTTCAAGACCGCTCAGAAGACAGCGCCGTGCATGATCTTCATCGATGAGATCGACGCCGTAGGCAGGCAGAGAGGTGCCGGTCTGGGCGGCGGCAACGATGAAAGAGAACAGACCCTCAACCAGCTGCTGGTTGAGCTGGACGGCATTGAAGAGAATCAGGGCATCGTCGTCATCGCGGCGACCAACCGCCCCGACGTTCTTGACCCGGCTCTGCTGAGACCGGGAAGATTTGACCGTCAGGTCACTGTTTCCATGCCCGACAAGAAGGGCCGTCTGGCCATTCTTAAGGTCCACGCCCGCAACAAGAAGTTTGCGGACGACATCAATCTCGAACATCTGGCTGCCCGTACGCCGGGTTTCTCCGGAGCTGATCTGGAGAACGTCCTGAACGAAGCGGCCATCATGGCAGTCCGCAATAACCACGACCTCATTCAGATGTCCGATCTGGATGAAGGCATCGACCGCACCATCGGCGGCCCGGCCAAGAAGTCCCGCAAGTACAGCGACCGGGAGAAGCACATGGTTGCCGTTCACGAATCCGGGCATGCTGTCATCGGCCTGTTCCTTGAGGACGCCGATGAGGTTCAGAAGGTCACCATCATTCCGCGCGGCATGGCCGGCGGCTATAACCTGATGACCCCGAAGGAAGACAACATGCTGCACACCAAGAGCCAGCTGGAAAGCCAGATCGTCGGCCTGCTGGGCGGACGGGTAGCTGAGGAAATGGTTCTGGGTGAGATCTCCACCGGTGCCAGCAATGACATCGAAAGAGCTACCGAGATCGCCAAGGGAATGGTCAGCGCCTATGGCATGAGTTCCATCGGCCCGATCCAGTATTCCAAGCAGGACGGCAACGTCTTCCTTGGCCGCGATTATACAACCAACAAGACGTATTCCGATCAGGTTGCCTTTGAGATCGATCAGGAAGTCCGCAAGATCATTCAGCAGAGCTACAGCAAGGCTCAGGAGATCATCGGCGAACACCGCGATACTCTGGACAACATCGTCAGAGCCCTGGAGGAACAGGAGACCCTGACCAAGGAAGATCTGGAAAACATCGTCAGATACGGAACCGTCAGCGCACCGGCCGAAAAAGCCGAAGACTGATGAAGAAAAACAGCACATGCCGTGCTGTTTTTAGAGGAAGGAGACAACATGGATAAACTGTCAAGAGGAACAGCGCTCAACGGCAACGTCAGAGTGTTCTGCTGCAATACCACCGCCCTGGTACAGGAAGCGGTAACCAAACATGATCTGTATCCTACTGCCGCTGCCGCCCTGGGCCGCACTCTTTCCGTGGCCTGCATCATGGGCAGCATGCTGAAGGACAGCAAGGAAAAACTGGAAATCGTCATTGACGGAAACGGTCCGATCGGCCAGGTCGTCGTGGACGGTTATTATGACGGTTCGGTCAGAGGCTACGTGGATAATCCGCACGTCCAGTTTGAGAAGGAAAACCACAAGCTCGATGTCGGCAAGGCTGTCGGGACTGACGGTGTGCTGAGGGTCGTGAAGGATCTCAGCATGAAGCGTCCGTTCATTTCCGAAGTGCCGCTGCAGTCCGGTGAGATCGGCGACGACTTTGCCTACTATTTTGCGGAAAGCGAGCAGACCAACAGTGCCGTCAGCGTCGGCGTACTGGTCGATACCGACTGTTCGATCAAGTCAGCAGGCGCTCTGATCATTCAGATGATGCCCAGTGCCGTGGAAGCGGACATTCAGATCGTCGAAAACATCGTCACCCATCTGAAGCCGGTCAGCCAGATCATCAATGAGATGCAGGATCCCGGCGAGATTGCCAAGGCGATCTTCTCCGACTATGAAGAGCTGGAAACCAGGGAACTGCAGTTCAAGTGCGAATGCTCAAGGGCCCGCTTTGCCCGCGTGCTGTCCAAGCTGCCGGAAAAGGATCTGCAGGAAATGATCGACGAGGATCACGGCTGCGAGGTCGTCTGCAAGTTCTGCGGCAGGAAGTACCGATTCAGCGAGGAGACCCTGCAGGGTTATGTCAACGCCCACAAAGCGCGCAGGGAGAGCAAAGAGAAGAAGAATGAAGCTTAAGATCGGAGACAGGGAACTGGCAAACCGGATAATTGTGGGACCGATGGCTGGAATATCCAACCAGTCTTTCCGCTGCATCATGAAGCAGTTCGGCGCCGCCCTTTCCGTTTCCGAAATGATATCCGACAAGGCCATACATTACAAAAACAAGAAGACCCTGAAGATGTGCGAGGTGCTGGAAGAAGAAAGGCCGATGGCCCTGCAGCTGTTCGGCTATGACATCGATACGATGGTTGAAGGCGCCGCATACATGGATCAGAAGACCGACTGCGACATCATCGACATTAACATGGGATGCCCGGTCCGCAAGGTCGTCCGCAACAACGGCGGCTCGGCGCTGATGAGAGAGCCGCAGCATGCCTACGAACTGGTCAGAGCGATGAAGGAAAGCGTCCGCAAGCCCCTGACTGTCAAGCTGAGAGCTGGATGGGATCTTGACAGCATCAACGTTGTGGAAATGGCTCAGCTGATGGAAAAGGCCGGAGCGGATGCCGTGACCATTCATCCCCGGGTGAAGACGCAGTTCTACAGCGGCAAGGCTGACTGGAACCTCATCAGGGAAGTCAAAGAAGCCATCAGCATCCCGGTCATCGGCAACGGCGACATCCGCAGCGTTGATGACCTGATCGCCATGGAACAGCTGTGCCGCTGTGACGGCTTCATGGTCGCCCGCGGCTGTCTGGGCAATCCCTGGCTGATCCGTCAGCTGGGCGAGTACGACGAAAGAGGCATCAGGCTGGATCCGCCGACACCTCAGGAAAGGATCGATCAGTGTCTTGCCCACGCCAGAAGGCTCTGCGAGCTGAAAGGCGAAAGACCGGCCATCAAGGAAATGCGGGGTCATGCCTGCTGGTACATTGACGGGCTGCCCAAGGCCAACCGGGTCAAGGCCAAGATCAACTTCATGAACACCATGGAGCAGCTTGAGACCATCATGGCTGAATATCTGAAGGCCATGGCTGATGACGATTATTCATATTTCGAAAACTGACCGCCAAAGCGGCCTTTTTTCATAAGAAAACGGAAACCGCGGTTTCCGTTTTCTGTGTTGTTCTGTCTAGTTCAGATCATGCTGCTCATAAGGAGCGGAAAGCGGCTGGTCGAGGATGTCGGGATGCAGAAGGATGTCCTTCAGCAATTCCAGAGCTCTGGCGAAATAGAAGCCGTCACCGATCCTCTCATCAATGGTAAAGCCCATGGAAATGGCATTACGCATTTCATAGGAACCGTCATCATTGAAGAACGGGATCTTCTTAGCCTGATTGATCAGGGCGAAAATGGAATTGGTGCCCCAGTTGATCAGGTGATGATAGACGGCCGACATCCTGATGGAGCCCAGATTGGACACAAAGCAGGAAGAACTGTAGGGATCGACGGTGGCCAGGGCCTTGGGCAGTTTGTCGTTGGCGTTGAGCCAGAACAGCAGTCTGATGAAGGCCTTGAGTATGGGACGCGGGATCTTGGAGATCCACTGAAGCTGCTGTGACGTATCATCGACAGCATCCTCGGTCTTGATTTTGTATACTTCAGCGCAGATCTTGTCGTGAATCTGCTGGCAGATGGGAACATCGTTATCATCAGCCGTGATGATCAGAACCGATTCAGCGCTGTTTTCCGTCATCTTGTTCTTGGCGATGAAACAGAAGGAAATGTCCTTGCGCTGATAGTAACGGTTGCCGATGATGAAGCGGTTCATCTTCGGTTTCATGTAGCAGACCTTGGCCAGAGCGGCCAGAATGACGTGGAAATAAGTGTATTTGTACTGCGGCTTTTCCCCGTTCTTTCTCTCCAGATACCGGTCTACTTCCGATACGTCAAAATTATCGAAGAGAACGGCTTCGTTGTCGGCTCTTTCACCGAAGATATAGGGCATTATGGCATGGATCGGATCGCCGCTGGCAGCCAAAGTGCCATCATGTCTGTCGCCGCGTTTTTTCTTCTGCTCAGTCATGGTAAATACCTCCGTTATTACTCCTTAACTATAAACCAAATGTCTTTCGTTGGCAAAAAAGACGGCAGTCTGAGCTGCCGTCAATGCTTATTCTTCTCTGATGCTCTTAATGACCTGCGGAGCAAGCGGTCTGTCCCGGAAGTCGGTCGGCGTGCAGGCAATGCGGTCGACCACATCCATGCCTTCAACGACCTTGCCGAAGGCGGCATAGCTGCCATCCAGATGGGGAGCGTTCTTATGCATGATGAAGAACTGGGATGATGCGCTGTCCGGGTCGGCGCTGCGGGCCATCGAGATGACTCCGGCCGTGTGCTTAAGCGGATTGTCGTGGCCGTTGGCTGCGAATTCGCCGACGATCCGTTCGTCGCTTCCGCCCATGCCGGTGCCGGTTGGGTCACCGCCCTGAATCATGAAGCCTTTGATGACCCTATGGAAGATCAGGCCGTCATAGAAGTGTCTTTGTACCAGTCTGCGGAAATTCTCCACAGTCTTCGGAGCGGCCGTTTCGTCAAGCTCAACTCTGATGATGCCGCCGTCATTCATTTCAATTACGATCATGTTTTTCTCCTATCTGACCTTCATGGCCTTTTCGATTTCTCTCTTCTGGTCCCGTTCCTTGATGGTTTCTCTCTTGTCATAGAGAGCTTTGCCCTTGGCCAGAGCGATCTCCAGCTTGCACAGGCCGCGCTTGAAGTACATCCTGGTCGGGACCACGGTATAACCCTTGATGGCGACGGCTTTCCTAAGCTGTCTGATCTCGTATTTATGAAGAAGCAGCCGGCGCGGGCGGGTCTCATCGTGATTGAAGATGTTGCCGTGGTCGTAGGGAGCAATGTGCATGTCCACGATGAAAGCTTCGCTTCCCTTGAAGTCGATGTAGGCTTCCTTGAACTGCACATGACCCTGACGGATGCTCTTGATCTCGGTACCGGTCAGTTCAATGCCGGCTTCGAAGAACTCCTCGAGGAAGTAGTCATGGCGCGCTCTGCGGTTGAGGGCAATGACCTTGATATTCTTTTCTTCCATAACTCCTTTGATAAAAAAAGACCGGATGGTCTTAAGCGTTCTGGGTAACGATTAACTTGATGATTACCAGCACGAAGAACAGGACGATCGAGCAGAGTGTCACCATGGCGATCACTTTCTCGGGGCCTCTTTCCTTCAGGTTGCTGAACAGGTTAAGTCCGCCATTACCACCGGTGAAAGCACTGCTTACGCCGGCTGATTTTCCGCTTTGTAACAGAACCAGCAGGATGATTACTACTGAGGTGAGCATAATCAATATATCTAACATGTCTAAACTCCTTTGAATTGCTTACTTATTATAACAAACCGAAAAACGTAATTCAACACAGCAGATCCAACGATTTTCACAGGTTTTCCGGTACTTTTAGCGCCGATCAGGGAAGGCGGAAGGTTTTCTGCCTTTCTCTCAGCAGCGAGAATTCCGCATGGGTGATGATGCCGCCGTTTTCGCCGTCCAGTGTCCATTCGCATTCGTCATTGAAGTCGATGGTCAGATGGTCGGCGTGGAAGCTGGTCAGCAGGACGTTGTCTGGCTTGCCGGAAAGCAGCGAACCGACCAGTTCGTTGAGGTCCCTGACATTATCGGTCCTGCTGATGAGGGTTACCTCAAACTGGCCGTCGTCGATCTTACTGTGTTCGATGATGGACGGGGTGAAGCCGCCGACGGAGGTGGAGTTGGAAATGGCGCCTAAGAGGAAATCTCCTTCGATCGTCCGCTCATCGCACTTAAGCACCAGATGGTGGCTGTGCCCGAGTTCCTTGGGAGCGACGGAAATGGCATTAAGCATGTAGGCCAGAAAGCCGAAGGTGTTTTTCATGTTCTGGTCCGTCTTGTAGCTGACGCCGGTAAAGCTGCCGAAGGCAGCAACATAGTTGAAGCAGGTGTCGTTGATTCTGACCAGGTCATAGCGGAACTGCCGGTTGGCGGCAATCGCTTCGACGATCTCCTGGCTGGTGACCGTCCGCTTGCCGTAAAGCGAAAAGGCAAAGTCGTTGCATGATCCCGTAGGCAGGTAGGCGACGGGGATGTCCAGATCATTGCGGACGAGATAGTTGACCAGATAATTAAGGGTGCCGTCACCGCCGCAGCACAGGATGGCTTCATAATCCCGGGAAGTATTGTCCAGGATGGCGTCGGAAGTCAGTCCCTGATCCGGGATGATGGGATAGGAAACCGTCTCAAAGCCCTTCAGAGCGAGTTCTCTGATCAGACTGACGAGCTGGGTTTTGCCGCCGCCTTTTCCGGAGGAGAAGTTGGCCAGCAACAGTATTTTCTTTCGCATTTTCCTCACCTTCTGTTTATCTGGTTCCTAAAAAGGTATATATTAATTATATGAAAAAATTGGGCTTATTACTATTGGCGGTCATGATTTTAACCGGCTGTTCCTCAATACATTCCCACAGCTGGGCGCCGGCAAACTATCAGCAGCCTTCAACCTGTTCAACCTGTGGACAGACTCAGGGGGAGGCAAAGACCGCGGACTTTGAGAAATACAAGATCAAGGCAAATCCGCTCACGGCCGATGTTGCCTATGAATACCATACCATCTGTTCAGAGACGGATGATCCGACTGCCGGAAGCGTCAGCGTTGCTTCCTGGCAGGTTTTTGCCAGCGATGAAACCCATCAGGCCAGAAACGGCTATCAGTGGCAGGTTCTGACCCTGAAACTGAAGATCGGCAATGAGGCCAGCAATCAGTACGGCTTCCGCTATAACTATGTCATCTGCGACTACTATGACATTGAGAGCTTCAGCAAGTCCTATGAGTATGACGAGGAAAAGCAGTACAACACCTTCACGGTCAACTACTTCGGCAAGGACTACGAAGACTGCCGTCTGCGCGTCATCTGCAATAACGGCGAATGGCTTCAGAAAGGTCTTTCCTACTACAAGAACATCACCGTTACCTTCGAAGCCCTGCTTCCGGAAGGCTATGACGGACTGGTCGTCGGCTTACGGGACAGCAGTATTTCCACCGAAGGAAAGTATTATCTCAATCAGTACTATGAAGAAGACAGCTTCGTGCTGTTCAGAATGGGGGCAGTGAAATGATCAGAGGTAAGGCCGTCAAGTATTTCCTGTTGCCGTTATTGATCTTCATGCTGGAAGTCATCTTCCATCTGTTCATCTTCGGCTTCACGCTCGATAAGACGATCCTGAATTATCTGCTCAGCAGCATTTTCCTGGGCTGCCTGCTTTCCTGTGTCGTTTCCCTGTTCAGGGGCAGAGGACAGAAGGTAATCATGACGCTGATCCTGATCATTCTGATGATCATCTTCGCCGCCATCATGGTCTACTACAACATCTTCCGCACCTTCTTCATGTGGAACACCATCGGCCTGGCCGGCGATGTCACCGCCTTCTGGCGGGAAGCGCTGGCGGGCATCTGGGATTGCCGTTACATGATCCTGGCTCTGCTTCTGCCGCTGGTCATCTATCTGGTTTTCTTCCGTAAGGCGGACCTGAAGTTCAAAGTCAAGCCGTTCATCATTCAGCTGACCTGCGGTCTTTTGGCTCTGGCAATTCTGGTCACGAACATTCTGTACGACGCCGAAAGCCTCAAGACGTTCAGAAGGACGCAGGACGATGCGACCAGCACCTATCTGCGCTTCGGCGCTTTAAGCGGCAGCACCATCGACCTCTTACAGGTCGTTACCGGTTACCAGAACAGCTATTCCGATAACCCTTATTCCGGTGACAGTACTTCATCGCTGTCGATCCCTGACGTTCAGGTGAATCAGGACAAGGTCATCTTCAAGAACGCTCTTGGCATCGACTTTGAGAAGATGATCGCCAGCACATCCAACAATACGATCAGGAACATGCACCAGTACTTCGCTTCCGTAACGGCCAGCGAGCAGAACGAATATACCGGCATGTTTGCCGGCAAGAACCTCATCTTCCTGACCCTGGAAGGCTTCTCCTACCGGGCTGTCAGCAAGGAGCTGACGCCGAACTTCTACCGGATGTACAGCGAAGGCTTCCAGTTCACCAACTTCTATGACTCCCAGTGGGGCGGAAGCACGGCGACCGGCGAGTATTCCAACATCACCGGCAACTTCTACACCAACGCCTCCTGCCTTCCCAACAGCGAAGGCAAGATGATGTATACTTCCCTGGGCAACCTCTTTTTAAGAGGCGGTTACACCAATTTCGCCTATCATGACGGCGTTTCGACCTACTACAGCCGCAATCTGGCCTATCCGGCCATGGGCTACAAGAGATACATTGCGACGGATAACGGCATGAAGCTGGAACACAGTACCTGGCCGCAGTCAGACTACGAGATGGCGGTCGCCACCGTCAAGGACTACATCAGCTGTCCGACTCCGTTCCATGTCTATTACATGACGATCTCCGGTCATACCAACTACACCTTCAAGGGCAACGCCATGGCCCGCCGGAACAAAGACAAGGTCGCCAGCCTGCCCAACAGCGACCTGGTCAAGGGCTACATCTCCACGCAGATCGAGGTGGATAAGATGCTGGGTTATCTGATGGAAGAACTGGAAAAGGACGGTAAGCTGCAGGATACGGTAATTGCCCTGTGCTGCGACCACTATCCCTACGGCCTGCCCGATGAACCGCTGGCGGAACTGTACGGTCTGGAAGAAAAGAACATCAGAGCCAATTTCGAAGTCTACCGCAACTACTTCCTGTGCTGGTGCGCCTCGATGGAGAAACCGGTAGTCTGCGATGAACCGTGCACCAGCTACGACATCGCGCCGACGCTGGCCAACCTGTTCGGTCTGACCTACGATTCCCGCTTCTTCACCGGCACCGACATCCTCTCCAGCAAGGAGAACATCTGCATCATCAATACCCGGACGGCTCAGGGCGGTTCCTGGAACTGGAAGACCAGGCAGGGAACCTATTACACCGTCTCCAAGAAGTTCGTCCCTTCGGACGAGTGCACGATGAGCCAGGAAGAGATCGATGCCTATGTCAAGATGATCAACAGCAAGGTTGAGAGCATGAAGAAGTATTCTCTGGCCGTGCTGGATCAGGACTACTACAAATACGTCTTCAACAGCGACGGTACCCCCAAGTATCCGCTGAATACGGAAGAATAAAAAACAAAGAAGGCTGCTCCTTGAAGAGCAGCCTTCTTTTCCAAGCAGTTCAGATGAACAGTTTCTTCTGCAGCCAGGAGGATATCCGGCGGCTGCGGGAGAACAGCATGGAGGCAACACCGACCGTAAGCAGGGGAACGGAAGGCCAATAGGCCCAGGTTGCCCGGAACTTCCCGGTCAGATAATGGGTAATGAAGATGTTGATCAGAAACAGGAAGACGGAAAGGGCAAAGCTGAGGGATCCGAAGGTCATGAGCTTGCGGTATTCGCCTTCGATCAGTATGCGGACGATGACGTAGAGCAGCGCTCCCGACAGCAGGGTCAGCGGCAGTCCCAGGGGAAGGAACCATTTCATTCTGAACACCAGGTTGATCAGCAGCACGTACAGCGCTACGGCCAGAGTATCAAAGATAATGCAGACAGAGGGACGGGAGAAACTGAAGCGGAAGGGAACGAGAATGAAGACCCACAGCACGATTTCCCCGCCCAGCACCAGCAACGACCAGCTGAGTGAATGGTTCAGACAGAAGTCGACGATGGCGGTGATAAGGAAGGGAATCAGGCACAGTCCGGTGATCAGGGAGAACAGGAAATGACGGTTGATCTTACGGTCGGTGGTCTCCAGATAGTCCTCAAAACGGGGCAGATCGGTCTGCTCAGTTCCGTTAGGATCACTAACCGGCGTGCCGCAGAGCGGACAGACGGTTTCGTAGGAGGCCAGCTTGACCCCGCAGTGTACGCAGTATGACATGATTAATCCCTCCCGTTGCTTTCGATGAATACTTCGGCACCCAGTTCAACCAGAGTGGAGAAGAAGACTCTCTCCAGTTCGGTCTGGCGGATGTTCCGGGTGAAGTTGAAGATGCAGCGGCCGTTATAGCTGATGCATCCCAGCATCGAGCGGCCCAGGAAGGCCCGCCCGAGCATGAAGTCCAGACGCTTTATCCGGCTGCCGGTCTCTTCAGGCAGAGTTATGTTGCCGAGGTTGGAAATGGTAGAACAGTACAGCAGGTCGCCGGCCGTAAAGTAGGCGATGAACAGAGCCGGTATCTTCAGAAACAGCGGCGTTATGCGTAGCAGCGGATGGCGCTCAGCGGCGACATTGAAGGAGAACTTGGCCAGCTGCTGTTTTTCCGTGACATAGATGCCCAGGTAGTTTTTGGTGAAGTCAACGACTTCCTTCAGGCTGTAGTCCCCCAGGGAGCCGTAAAGGCCGGGATTGACGAAGGCGGAGAAATTCCGCAGGGTTCTGCTGGGGAAGAAACGGCGCAGGTTGACCGGAACGGAGATCTTTACCATTCTTTTCCTCTGGCGGCTGCGGTGGTCCATCTTCTGTAGCTGCAGAGCGGAATACAGCAGCAGGGCAGCGCAGAAGGTGCCGACAGGGACGTCAAAGCCATGGGCGATCTCCCGGAGCTTTTCGGAATCGACGCTGCCGGAAATGATCATTGTCTTATTGAAGTCAGTGCGGGTATGCCAGTACTGATAGGACTTCTTTTCGCTGATGCCGATGGTCTTTTCCCGGAAGTAACGCCTGAAGGCGTCCTCATATTCTTCCGCCACCGGTTCCTCATCGCAGCTGAGAATGTATTTCCCCGGCTGTACCCTGTCTCCGTATCTGATATGCAGGTATTCGCTGATCAGCGTCATCAGGAAGGTCATGCCTCCGGTGCCGTCGGTCAGGGAATGGAAGAACTCCACGGCGATGCGGTTGCGGTAATACAGCAGCCGGTACATGAAGCGGTTGTTCTTGCGGAAATTGATTCTCTGCAGGGGATTGTTGATGTCTTCACTGATCGGCGGCTGGCCGTCAATGTGCTCCAGATAGAACCAGAAAAGGCCATAACGCAGGGTCGTGGCAAAGGAAGGCATTCTCTTCAGCACTCTTTCCTGGGCCTGCTTCAGGATCTCCGGATCGACATCTTCAGTCAGGTCGGCGGAAAGCCTGAACATGGCTGCCCACTGGCTGTTAAGGACCGGCGGGTAGATCTGAGCAGCATTATCCAGCTTGAACCAGTTAGGCATTGATTCACCTCGATAAGATTATAGCATGACCTCTTACAGATAGCGGTCCATCATGTCGTCAAGGTATTCCTTGATCTCGCCGCGGCGGTAGGAGATCATCTCACCTGTCCGGCGGATCTCCCTGGCGGTCTTTTCCAGCCTGCGGACGAACTCCTGACGGTTCTGCTTGGCCTTGCTGATGGACTGGGAAATGTCAGCCCACATGCCGAAGAAACTGTCAGAGATATCCAGCGGATTGCGGGGCTGGTATTCATATTTCTCAACTACGACCTTGTAGCGTTCATAGGCATGCTCAACAGCTTCCTTCCAGGACATGTAAAGCTGTTTCTGGGCATTTTTGCCGATGCGGTGGAAATAGTCGGTATTGTTGCCGGCCTGGATCAGTATCTTGGCCAGGCTTTCGGCGTTTTCTTCGATCTGGATGGTGTTGACGCCGTCCAGGGTATCCTCGGCGGCGCAGCTGTTGCGGATCAGCACGCTGCCCAGACCGGCTGCGGCCGCTTCCCTGACGACGATGCCGTTGGTATCGAAGGTCGAGGGGAACAGAAACAGATCGGAAGCCGAGAAGGCGGTCTTCAGCAGCTTGCGGTCGGAAATGGAGCCGGTAAAGATGCATTCAGCAGTCAGATCCTTCTCTTCAATGTACTGCTGAATCTCCCGGCGGTCGACGCCGTCACCGATGAACAGCATGTGGAAACCGATGCCGTGTTTCTTCAGTTCGCTGAGAGCGTCGACGATGATCCTGATGCCCTTGTACCACATCATGCGGCCGACAAACAGATAGATGGGCTTGCCGTCGTTGAGGCCGCGCTCGCTGCGGAAGGCCTCCACGGCTTTCTTGCTGCTGGCGCCCTTGGTGAAGTCAACGCCGTTATGCATGACGATGTAGTCGCCCTTGTAGCCCAGGGACTTCAGGTTTTCCCCGGCGCCGTGGGAAACGGCCCAGACCTCGTCAACTCCCTGAATGTTGCTGACGAGGGCATTGATGGCGACTTCCTGAAGCAGCTTGGAATCGATGGCCTTGCGGATGTCGATGTCAAACTTGGTATGGTAGGTAAGGACGATCGGACTCTTGGTCTGTTCCCGTAATATGCGGGCCAGATAGGTTGAGGTTATCGGGCAGTGGGAGTGAATGATGTCTATGTTGCGTTCGTTAAACTGCGTAAGATAAGGCGGATTAAAGGGAATGCCGGTACGGTAACCGACCGCCTTGGTCGTGTCGATTGACGGATAGCGCAGGACCTGGAAATCATAGTTGTCCTGGACGCCCGGGAGTTCCGGGGTGGCAACGACGGCGCTTCCCAGCTCTTTCTGAATGATGGAGGCATAATTGAACACCGCATTGGCGACGCCGTCAATCAGAGGAGGGAAGGAATCGTTGATAAGGCAGACATCAAGTTTTTCCATAATATCACCACCCTCATTATATATTGTTGACACCGAAAGACAACTTGCCGGGGGAATGAACGCGGTTACATTGCCTCTGAAGGCGGCAATATTGCCAAAAAGCCGGCCATAACCGATAATTTAAGTGAGAAGAGAGGTAATCATCATGGAATTCCGCTTTCTGAAGGAAAACGATCAGGACGTGCTGATCAGGCTGACCGAAACCTTCCGCCATCAGCAGATCAGCCGGGAAAAGGCGTCCGACATTCTGAGCAACAGGAAGATACTGGTAGCCGCAGCCCTGCAGGAACAGGAAGTCGCCGGCTATACGCTGGCTTACCTTCTGCCGCGGCTGGATAACGGCAGAGACATGATGATGATCTATCATCTCTTTGTCCAGGAACAGTTCCAGCGTCAGGGCATCGCGACCCGGCTGATGGAGATGCTGCTGGAGTATTCAAAGGAATACGAGATCCATTACACCTGCCTGATCACCCAGCAGGATAACGAAAAGGCCATTGCCCTGTATAAGAAACTGGGCGGAACGATCCATCCAACTAATAATACAGTATTCTACTGGTACGGCAGCGGACAGCCGCAGATATGAAAGCATAAGGCAAAAAGAAAATCGATCTGCATGCAGATCGATTTTTCTTTTCCCTAATTCAGTTTACGTAAAGTGAAATCGTCGAACATCAAACAGCCGTCGCCGAACTTCACCTTCAGCATGCCGCGCTTTCTTCCAAACTCATTTTCAGACAGAGGATAGAGCCGGAAGGACGTTTCGTCACCGTCAATCAGCGCATTGGCATAAAGTTCGTCTTCTTTCAGATAGACTTCATCGATGATGAAATCATCTTCTTCAGGATGCTCGTATTTTCCGCAGAATCCTTCCCATTTGGACTTGTCAGGATCCTTTACAGCAATGTCCTCTATGGATACTACCGGATCGGGTTCTTCATCACGGGCAATCGCCCGTAAACCATCCCAGAAGGTTCCGAAGGCTCTGAGGTCCTGATAATCGCGGCAGCTGAAGATTATAAGCACTCTGTCCTCATCAACGTAATGTTCGAAAAAGGTTTCCAGACCGGGCATGCCGCCGGAGTGGCTGACGATCAGACCGTGATCATCGTCATTTTCAATGCACCAGCCGAAGCCGTAGCCTTCATCGTCTTCATCAATGTATTCCTCACCGCTGTTCAGCTTCACGGGCGTGAACATTTCCATCTGCTCGTCATGAGTGAGCACCTTTTCTTCTCTCAGGGCTCTGTCCCAGGCCAGCATGTCGAAGATGGTGGTGTACAGATAGTCACAGCCGTTGAGACCGTCCGAACCTACCACATAAGGGGCACTCTCTTCGGAAACATCGGAAGGAGCGTAGCTGCCGTCAGCTTCCAGCACCATGTTACGGGCAATGTAATCGGAAGGTCTGCCGTCCCTGCGTGTATGCAAGATGGCGGAAGCCTTCATACCGGCAGGCTCAAGGACATTCTTTTTCAGGAACTCTTCAAAGCTGACACCGGAGAGCTTTTCCACCAGATTGGCAAGCAGGCAGTAGCCGATGTCGGTATACCGGAACGTTTCTCCGGGAGCGTGGGAGGCTTTTTCGCCGCTTTCCCGGATGAAGCTGAGGATCTCGCTGCAGAGCGGGATCCGATGTTCGTCTTCCCATGCCGGACAAACCCAGTTTTCCGTTTCAAAGTCGTCGGGCATTCCGCTGGTATGAGTCAGCAGATGGCGGACCGTAACGCCCGGGTAAGGATAATCGGGGAAGTATCTGACGTACTCGTCGTCAAGGTTAAGCTTGCCCTCTCTGACCAGCAGCATGATAGCTGTTGCCGTAAACATCTTGGTGATCGAGGCCATCTCGAAGATGGTGTCTTCCTGCATGGGAAGCTTATTCTCGGCGTCACGGAAGCCATAAGCCCCTTTCGAAACTATCTCACCGTTTTCGGCATATAACCAGACCCCGTTGAAAGCTCCCTTTTCATGGGCCTTACGGGCAAAGTTTTCCATTAATGATTTCTTATCCATGTGAATACGTGCAGTCTCATTGGACCGCTTTCCTTTCTTATTAGTTGCATTGACCATTTACATTATACATTCATTTCTCCTGACGGGAAAAAGAAAAAGGCCTGCTGAGGCAGGCCGTGATGAGAGTTCAGAGAGTAAGTTTGTTCATGACGCTGCGGACGACCTTGGGGTCAAACTTGACGACTCTGCGGTCATAGGTGACCAGGCCGTTGACCTCATCCTCAACGTCGGAAAGCTGCGTGTAAATGAC
>JAGAFL010000089.1:0-4565 GCA_017612595.1 Erysipelotrichaceae bacterium
CGAAAGCCTGCAGGATGTCGAATTCACCTTCTACGGCGAACTGAGCGGTCTGAATGCCGGAGCCCGGTATTATCTGTCAGACGGTTCAAACTTCAAGGCTGACAGCAGCGGCACTGCCGATGTCGTCTTCACCCTGAAGGCCGACGAAACCATAACCTTCCAGGATCTGCCCATCGGCTGCACTTACCGGATCACTGAAAAGGGCGGCGAGTATCAGGCTTCATATACGGTTACTGACAGTGCTCAAGCCGGCTCCATAAGCAGCTCCTCTGGCTCCGGAAGTGCCGGAGAGAATCTCTCGAGCGGAAAGGAAACTCTGGAAGAAGGCGAAGAAGTCACGGTTACCTTCAACAATATCATCAAGCAATACACCGATCTGGAAGTGACCAAGAAGGTGGAAGGCAGCGATACCGAAGAGGCGTTCTCCTTCCGGATCACCCTCAGCGGCCTGGAAGCCGAAACCACATACTTCACTTCCGCCGGCACCATGACCTCTGATGAGGAAGGCCAGGCGGTCAAGTCCGTCTTCCTGGCGGCTGGCGAGACCTTCGTGATCAACGACATTCCGGTGGGTGCACAGTATGAGATAACTGAACTGGCCAACTCTGCCGTCGCCAGCTATGCGATCGGCGATGAAAAGGCGGAAAACCAGCAGCCCTACACGGCGCTGTCAACCGGTGTCCGCGTCATTGACAGCCCGGAGAAGATCACTGTCGAGTTCGTCAACAAGTTTGACATCACCATACCTGAGGAAGTCAGATCGCCGTTAAGCGTAACCAAGAAGGTAGTGGACTCCAACGGAAACGAGTTCAAGAGTACGGAAAGCTTCCGCTTCACGGTTACCCCGGCGGATGAAAACAACCCGATGCCTGAAGACGCTTCCGGCAACACGGTTACCGAAGTTACGGTCTCCGGCAACGGCACGGTCAGCTTCGGCAACATCACCTTCAGCGAGACCGGAACCTATGAGTATACGGTCAGGGAGGTCACTGAGCAGCGCCAGGACATTGAGTATGACCAGGAAGTCTACACGGTCCGCTTCACCGTCGGTCATGACGATGACGGCAACATGACTGCTCAGAAGCAGATCTTCGACTCAATGAAAGTCGGCTATGAGGAAATCGTCTTTACCAACAGCGTCAAGACCATCGACATCTCCGGAACCAAGACCTGGAACGACAACGGCAACCAGGACGGAAAACGTCCGGAAACGATCACCGTCTTCCTGAAGGCCGATGGCATGATCATCGATTCCTGCACCGTCAGCGAAGCGGACGGCTGGGCTTATGAGTTCACCGGTCTGCCGGTATATGACGGCGAAAAGGAGATCAAATACGAAATTGACGAGGCAGAAGTCAGGGATTACGAAAAGACCATCAGCGGCTATAACCTCATCAATACGCCCATACCGCCGGAGACGCCTCCGACCGGAGACATCAACTCACTGGGTCTGGGCCTGACGATGATGATGTCCAGCGCCGCCAGCCTGTGCTGTCTGAGCATGCTGAAGCGGAAAGAGGAAGAGCAGGCATAATCCTGCGAAAGACAAAAAGAAGAGCCATTGGATCACCAATGGCTCTTTTGTGTCTGGAACCGTTATCTATTTCTGCTTCATCAGCTTCTTGATGGCGCTGACGATCTGCTTGGCATATTTCTTGCTCTCGGCATAGGTGGGATGATAATAAGCCTTCCTGTTCTTGGACCGGGCGCATTTGAGGATGCCGGTATTTTCCTGTTTGGCTACCTCGCGGACAACCTCTGAATAACCGTCGTTCTTGATGTTGTAGACCAGAAGGATCTTCACCTTTTCACCGTTCTTCAGCCGGACCATGGCGATGATGTTTAACAGCGCTTCTTTGAACTGTTCCTCTCCGACTCTGTTGGTGTAATCGTTGGTTCCAAGGTTGATGACCACGACATCGGCCTTGCGGGAAAAGCTGTATTCTTCATCGCCTCTCTCATAGGAGGCCTTCAGATAGCAGTCCTGAACCGACGGGTTTCCGCAATAGGCTCCCTGACCGGACAGGGCGAAGACAGAATAGTCGGCTTTCAGGGAACTGGCGACCAGATAGGGGTAGGCGAGGGTGCCGTCTACGGAATCGAACTTGCCGTTGCGCTTGTTGGTTATGCCCCAGCCGCAGCACAGGGAATCGCCGATGAATTCGACGTAGATCTTCTTGTTGGCCGGTTTCTTGTCGACGATGTAGCCCTTGAAGGTGATGGAGTTGAGCTGCGTCTTGGCCAGCCGATAGTGGGTTACTTTGACCAGCCGGACGGTATGGGTGCCCTTCCTGATGTTGAAGCCGATCACGCTGTCGCCTTCAGGTACGGTGAAATAACTGCTCTTGCCGTCTTTGACCAGCTTGTTGTCGACGTAGATCTTGAACATGCAGTTATCATCAGCGGTGATGGAGAACTCCATCCGGCCCTTGTTGCAGACAGCCTTGAACTCTACGCCTGAACAGGTGTAGTCCATGTAGATGCACTCATCAGACTGCAGATGACGCACGCCCAGGACCTTGATGCCCCTGGTCTGATCGCTTACCTGGTATTCCTGATAGGTGTTGGGTACGCTGGCCGCCTGCGTGTCGGGCACAAAGCCCGCCAGCATCATTAACGCCAGCATGACGCACAGTATCTTCTTCATTTTTCCGGTTTCTCCTGATTTGATTCTAGCACAGAACGGCCGGAAGGAATCAGCGTTTTTTCCGGTCGAGGGAGAAGAAAAAGCAGAAGTTTGGTAATACTAAAAAAATTATTTAGTAAAACAACAAAAAGGTATTGAACAAATACAGAAAAGAAGTATAATGGTCTTGTCGCATTAATTAACTTTTTGTTAAGTAATACAAAACAGAAGGAGGTGGACACATGGATATCGGAAACCGAGTAAGACAGCTGCGTCAGAAAAACGGTCTGACCCTGGAAGAACTGGCCAGCCGGACCGAACTTACCAAGGGTTTCCTTTCCCAGCTGGAAAGAAACCTGTCATCACCGTCCATTGCCACCCTCGAAGACATCGCCGAGGTACTGGGCGTCTCGCTGGCCGACTTCTTCAAGGAAGAAAGCCGTCAGCAGATCGTCTTTACCCCGCAGGACAGCTTCGTGGACGAGAAGGATGACATCACCATTACCTACATCGTCCCCAACTCCCAGCGCAACCTGATGGAACCCCTGCTGCTGAAGATCAGACCGCAGGGCAGAAGCCAGGTCATTGAGCCCCATGAGGGCGAGGAACTCGGCTACGTGCTGCAGGGAAAGATCGAGCTGGAAAACCTGACGGCCGGCAGCGTCCATGCGGTCCGCAAGGGAGAAAGCTTCTACATCAGCGGTGACTTCCGTCACTGCCTGACCAACAGCGGCAGCAGCGATGCCCTGGTGCTGTGGGTATCCACACCGCCGGTACTTTGAAAGAAGAGGAAAGAAGAATGGAAAAGAGAAAGAAACTAATTGAATTCCGCAACATCGTCAAGTCATTTGACGGCCAGGTCGTCCTCAAGGGAATCAACCTGGACATCTACGAAAACGAATTTGTCACCCTGCTGGGGCCTTCCGGCTGCGGCAAGACCACTCTGTTAAGGATCCTGGGCGGCTTCCTGGATGCCGATGAAGGTGAAGTCATCTTCGACGGCGAGGAGATTTCCAAGCTGCCGGCCTACAAGAGAGAGATCAATACCGTCTTCCAGAAGTACGCTCTTTTCCCGCATCTCAACGTTTATGACAACATCGCCTTCGGACTGAAGCTCAAGAAGCAGTCCAAGGACGTCATTGAGCAGAAGGTCAACAGAATGTTATCCCTGATCGGCCTGGAAGGCTATGGCGACCGGGACGTCAACCTGCTGTCCGGCGGCCAGCAGCAGCGTGTTGCCATCGCCCGCGCTCTGGTCAACGAACCCTACGTTCTGTTACTGGACGAACCCTTAAGCGCTTTGGACAAGGCCTTAAGGAAGGAAATGCAGTACGAACTGAAGAGAATTCAGCAGGAAGTCGGCATCACCTTCATCTTCGTCACCCACGACCAGGAAGAAGCGCTGACCATGTCCGACAAGATCGTCGTCATGAAGGATGGCGTCATCCAGCAGATCGGCACCCCGACCGAGATCTACAATGAGCCGGTCAACGAATACGTCGCTCACTTCATCGGTGAGTCCAACATCTTCGACGGCGTCATGAAGGACGACTACAAGGTCTTCTTCGATGACAAGGTATATGAATGCGCCGATTTTGGCTTCCGCAAGAATGAACCGGTCGACGTCATGATCCGTCCGGAAGACCTGGAAATCGTGCCCCGGGGCAAGGGCTTACTGCCCGGTGAAGTCAAGTTCGTCCTGTTCAAGGGCGTGCACAATGAAGTCACCGTTCAGACCATCGCCGGTACTTCCAAGACCATCACCATGCACGTCATCGGCAACCACGACCTCACCAATGAGGAAGCCGGCGAGAAGATCTCCGCCAACGACTTCTACATGGACCTCGAGGACGTCGACAGCCTGAACGATGCCGAGGTCATCGCCCGTGCCAACGCGCAGGCCTGGGACGAGGAAGATGAACTGCTGTCGCTGTCAAAA
>JAGAFL010000090.1:0-8958 GCA_017612595.1 Erysipelotrichaceae bacterium
GACAGGGAGGAACAGAGATGATTAAGGAATATGCCAATGGCAGGGAATTCATTGAAGATAACAAGGCCTTTTTAGATCAGAACCGCTACATGTCGGCGTTTTTCTATCTTGATGCCGAGCTGCTTGAACAGACGAATAAAAGTGATTATGCCATGAAGATCACCGATGATCCCCATGTCATGGTCGCCATGAAAGTCTCCAAGTATAATCTGATGCTCTATGGCGATAAGGAATGTACGGGAGAACTGATGCATTATCTGCAGGAAAACGGCTACCAGTTCAGCGGAGTTTTATGTGCGAGCGACGTTGGCGAGGAACTGATGAAAGTGTCAGAGGAACTCTCTGGTAAGGAATACCGGCTGCTGATCGGCATGGACTTCATGGAGACCAGAGAGTATACGGAACCCTCATCAGACGAAGTGGTCCATCCCACGGAAGATGACATCGATGAGATGTTTGAAATGGCCGGCAATTTCATAGTTGACTGCGGACTTCCTGATCAGATCGAAAAAGAAAAGCTGCTTGCCAGGCTGAATGACTTCCGGATCATCAGAGACAATGACACCATTGTCTCCATGGCGGCTGTCAAGCCTGATACCGATACCTCATGCAAGATATCTTACGTTTATACCAGACCCCAGTACCGGGGGAAGGGCTATGGCCGTAAGGTTGTCAACAGCATTAAGAACGAGATCCTGGCCATGGACAGAACGGCTACTCTGAATGTAGATCAGGCTAACCCGATTTCCAACCACATTTACGAATCACTGGGTTTCAGGAAAGTGTTTTCTCAGGGAGTCTATGTTCTGAAATGAATTGCACATTGCATAGTTAACCAATGCGCAAGATTTGCACATCAGTCGTAAACAGAATGTGCAAAACCATCTGATTAATACAAAGAGGAGATTCATCATGGAAGAAAGACTTTATGACATGATTTTCAAAAGGAAGTCCTTCCATCTGTTCCGTAATTGCGGACAGGAGGAGATCATTGAAGAAGATGTTGAACTGATAAGGAAACAGTATCAGGAGCTGGTTCCTCTTTATCCCGAGATAAAAACGGCCATACGCATTGTCAGGACAGAGGAAACCACCTGTAAGCGCGGGCAGGAGTACTGTATTCTGTTCTACAGCGAAAAGAAAGACGGCTATCTCGCCAACATCGGCTATCTGGGTGAACAGCTGGACCTCTGGCTGGTTTCCCGTGACATCGGTACTCTGTGGTTTGGCATCGGAAAAGTAGAAGAAGCTTCCTTTGAAGGATTGGACTTCGTCATCATGATGGCGATCCGCAAGATCCCTGACGCTTCGGTTTTCCGTAAGGACATGTTCAAGAGCAAGCGCAAGCCCGTTGAGGAGATCTGGCAAGGTGAAGAGATTGAAGGAGTGACGGACATCGTCCGCTTTGCCCCCAGCGCCTGCAACACCCAGCCCTGGCTGGTCATCAATGACGAAGAGACTCTGTCGGTTTACCGTTACCGCAAGCCGGGCAAGCGGGGCATCATGCCGGCTGAGCAGGTAGCTTTCTACAACCGCATCGACATCGGCATCTTCCTGTGCTTTCTGGAACTGTGCCTGCAGAATCGTTCTATAGGCTTTCAGAGGGAACTGTTCATCGACCGGGGAGGCAGTGAGGAAATGACGCTGAATGCCGTATACCGGATAACGGAAAAGCAATGAACAAATAATGCTTAATTTGCGAAAAATACTGGTTGAATTATTAAAACATAAGTGATAATATAATTAAGCAACTGCTTGAATAGCTCAGATGGTAGAGCAACTGACTCTTAATCAGTGGGTCTAGGGTTCGAGTCCCTATTCGAGCACCAGTTGAAAAGAAAACCGGGAAACCGGTTTTTTCTTTGCCCTGTCTCAGGCCGGGAAGTGTTGTTTAGAAGGTCTGTTGATTGTATAATTTAATCAGGAAATAACGGCCTTCAGGGAATGGTGATTCTCAGGGCTATGGAGGAAAAAATGAAATTAGTAACCACAAAGGAAATGTTCAAGAAGGCATACGAGGGCAAGTACGCCATCGGCGCCTTTAATGTCGACAACATCGACATCATGATGGGTGTTCTCGCCGGCGCTGCCCGGACGAAGTCACCGGTCATCATCGCCGTTTCGGAAGGCGCTCTGAAGTACATGCATCCTGCCTACATCAGAGAAGCCATCAAGGCCGCCTGCGAGGAAAACGACATCCCCATCGCCCTGCATCTGGACCACGGCAAGAGCGTTGAACTCTGCAAACAGTGCTGCGATAACGGCTTTACTTCCGTCATGATCGATGCCTCAGCCTATGACTTTGAGACCAACATCGCCATGACCAGGGAAGTCGTCGAGTATGCCCATGCCAGAGACGTCGTCGTTGAAGGCGAACTGGGTGCCATTGCCGGCATTGAGGACGACATTGTCGTCGAAGACAAATACGGTCAGTTCACTCATCCGGCTGATGCCGTTGAGTTCGTTCAGCGCACCGGCATCGATTCCCTGGCCATCGCCATCGGAACCGCCCATGGCGCCTACAAGTTCAGACCCGGACAGAAGCCGCAGCTGCGCTTCGACATCCTGGAAGAGATCACTTCCCTGATGCCGGGCTATCCGCTGGTTCTCCATGGTGCCTCTTCCGTACCGCATGACCGCCTGGAGATCTTCAACCAGTACGGCGGCAATCTGCCGGAAGCCATCGGCATTCCCGAGGCCATGCTGAGAGAAGCGGCCAGCAAGGGCATCTGCAAGATCAACGTCGGAACCGACATCCGCGTCTGCTACTTCGGTCAGGTCCGCAAGGCCTGCGTTGAGAAGCCGGAGAAGTTCGACGGCCGTACCTATCTCGAACCGGGCCGTCTGGCGGTTGCCGACATGGTTGCCGACAAGATCGTCAACGTCCTCGGCAGTAACGACAAGGCTTAGAAACGAATAAAACCGGCAACATGCCGGTTTTACTGTGGAATGATTGTCAGTTTTCGGCCGGCGCCTCTTCGATCAGATCGATCGCGGCGATCTCCTGCATGGGCCAGAAGGAACAGACCTGCAGGCGGGTGATCCAGCCCAGGAAGGGCCTGAACGATTTCACCAGGACGCTCAGAGCCGCGCAGACGTTCTCCGTTTCGTCCATGAGCAGGGTGATGTGCGGTATCCAGGGATACATCTGCGGAGCCTGCGGTCCGCAGGCTGCCCGCAGCTTTTCCAGCTGCGGATTGCTTTCCGGCGCCGCAAAGAGAACCCGTCCTCCGGCAAATACGCCGATGTGACTGACGTAGACCGGTATCGGCGCAAACTGCTCCGCGGCTTCATACATTGTTTCCAGGGCTCTGGCCTGCTGGTCAGAGGCGAAGGTCATCAGACTGATGTGATAGGGAACTTCCGGTGACTGACTGCCGGTGAAGCCGGCTTCCTTCAGGGAAGCGTACCAGCCGGCCATGAGTTTCTGCGACTCTTCGTCCAGATCAGCCATCAGCGTCAAGAACTGTTCAGACATAGGCATCTCCTGTCAATTGGTTTTCTCTGCCTCAATTCTAACAGATAAAGGCGCGCTCATAAAGGATACTGAAGCGTGCCCGCTGCCCGGTGGACCGGGAAAATGGCAGAAAGCCGGATTTGCGGTATAATTAAGGCAGAAAACGAGCGAGGAAGTCACGATGAAGAATTACATGAAGTCATTTCTGGTTGTCATATGCGTCATATTCATGTCCATGGGAATAGGCGGTTTCTTCAATGAGGGCGAACTGTCTGAAAGAATTCTCTTTTCCCTGGTATGCATCATCGGAGGCGGTGCCGGCATCTGGCTGGTCTGCTTTTCGGACCACCTCAACGTTTCCGGACTGAATTACCGCGGCCTGACGCCGGGCCTGATTGCCAGAAGCGGCCTGCTGGCCGTCTTTGCCGTCGCGTGCTTCCTTTACATGAAGGCCGCAATGTGGTCGCAGCTGGTTCCCGGAATGAAGGGCCTGATCATCGCCATGGCCCTGACGCTGCCGTTAATGTTCATCTATCACATCTATCTGTATGTCAAGCAGGAGAGAAAGAATGTCAAAGGCTGAAAAAGCCGTCAACTGGGGAATTCTCGGTCTGGGCAACATCGCCCACCGCTTCTGCCGCTCACTCAGCAACATTGAGGAAGGCCGGCTTTATGCCGTGGCTTCCCACAAGCCGCAGAAGCGCCAGCAGTTTAAGGAAGAATTCGGCGCTCAAAAGCTCTACGACGATTACTCAGCGCTTCTGCAGGATGAAGATGTCGACATCGTATACATAGCCCTCCCGCACCGCTGGCATTACCAGTGGGTCATGGAGGCGCTCAGGCAGGGGAAGAATGTCCTGTGCGAGAAACCGGCCGTAGTGAGCTGCCGGGAAGCTGAGGAGATCTTTGCGCTGGCGGCTGAGAAGAACCTGTTCTACATGGAAGCCATGAAGACCCGCTTCATGCCTCTGGTGGCCAGGATCCACGAGCTTCTCGATCAGAATAAGATCGGCGAGATCCGCTACATGGAAGTTCATTTCACGGCCTGTTACGACTTCCCCGAAGACCATTACATCTGGGACCGCCGATACGGAGGCTGCTTCTACGACATGGGCTGCTACGGCATCGCCAGCATTACCGACTACATTCACGACGACCCCCTCGGCGTTGATGTCAGCTGCCGGAAGAAAAAGGGCGTTGACGCGCATACCCTGGCCCTCTGCCGCTTCGCTTCCGGGGCGGAAGCCCTGTGCGAATCGGCGTTCAATGACCGCTCAAACAAACGCTTTCTGCTGATCAGGGGAACCCGCGGCACCATTGAAGCGGATAACTTCTACCGTCCGGCCAGCCTGACGCTGAAAAACGATGAGGGACAGCAGCACTGGGAAGAGCCCTATGGCGATGACGATTTCCAGTATGAGATCAGACACGTGCACGACTGTCTGCGCCAGGGCATCAAGGAGAGTCCGCTGATGAGCAGGGATTCCACCATGCGCTATGTGCGGCTGATGGAGATGATCAGGGAAAGGATCGATGAAGAACCATGAAAACCATATTCAGAGCAAACCTGCCGCCATTTGGCCTGTATGACATGATTACCGACCGCCTGGAGACTAACGGTGACAGCCTGATCATGCATCTGCCGGAAGGGCTGATCAGAAACGAGGAACCCTATCAGGTCGTCAGAGGAGCAGTGCAGATAGAACAGGTGGACCTTGAAACCAGTTTCGTCTATCTGCTGGCTCCGTATGCCATGCTGGGGCAGTTTTCCGGACGCAAGATCGAACTGCGCCGCTTCCTCGATGAATTCACCTGGCGCGACTTTGAGATCAGCAACGAGTACCACGGCCGCCACAGCGTCATCTACAAAGGCTACTTTTCCAAATTCAACGGCGAAGACCTGGTCGTGGAGGCGATGCTGGAGATCAGCCACTACGGCGACATCGTCTACGAAACCGAAGAATAGAAGGACTTAAACAGGCATATGAAGAAAGTCGATTATCAGAAGATCTATGAACTGCTGAACCGCCGGGAGATCCTGGATTTTGACTGCGGCCTGTTCTGTTCGGCAGCCTGCTGCCGGCCGGATGGCTGTTATGACGAAGCGGTGATCAACGAGGACTATCTTCTGGAAAACGACGATGAGGAAATGGGCATCTTCCTCTTCCCCGGGGAAGAGAAGATGAGTCTGCCCAGAGACTGGCAGAGCAGTTCGCTGGAAGACGCCCAGGCGATGGGCTTTCCGGCCAGCTGGGAAGCTGTCTGCTTCGTCAGCTGCGGCGGCAAGAAGTTCTGCCAGCGCCATAAGCGGCCGATGCAGTGCCGTACCTTCCCCTTCTGTCCGCATCTGAATGAGAACAACGAGCTTTCACTCATCTACTATCCCGATGAGCTGCCCTACCGCTGCCCGATCATTGAGGAGCGCATTCCCGTCAACAAGGCTTACCTGAAGGACCTGCTGGAAGCCTGGCAGCTTATGCTTGAGGACCCGCGCATCTATGAGCTGGTCAGGGAAGACTCCCGCCAGCGGGTAAGTGAGCAGCTGCCGGTCGAAGCCGTCATCTCCGCGCCGCTGCGCCGCAGACCAGAATACAACAAATGAAAACATCCCCGGACGGGGATGTTTCAGTTTTAATGAGGTTATTGACTAGGCCTTGTTGTCGCAGCCGAGAACGTCGATGATCTTATGCTTGACCAGCTGCTTGATGTTCTCTCTGGCGGGCTTCAGATACTGTCTGGGGTCGAAGTCAGCCGGATGCTCATCGAAGTACTTGCGGATCGTGCCGGTCATGGCCAGACGCAGGTCGGAGTCGATGTTGATCTTGCAGACAGCCAGTCTTGAAGCTTCGCGGAGCTGTTCCTCAGGAACGCCAACGGCATCAGGCATGTTGCCGCCGTGCTCGTTGATCATCTTGACGTATTCCTGCGGTACGGAGCTGGAGCCGTGCAGAACGATGGGGAAACCCGGCAGTCTCTTGGAGATCTCTTCGAGGATGTCGAATCTCAGCGGAGGCGGTACCAGAACGCCTTCTTCATTTCTGGTGCACTGTTCGGGTTTGAACTTGTAGGCACCGTGGCTGGTTCCGATGGCGATGGCCAGGGAGTCGCAGCCGGTTCTTCTGACGAATTCCTCAACGTCTTCCGGACGGGTGTAGGATGAATCCTCAGCGGAGACCTTTACTTCGTCCTCAACGCCGGCCAGAGTTCCCAACTCAGCTTCGACGACAACGCCGTGAGCATGGGCATACTCGACAACCTTTCTGGTCTCGGCGATGTTTTCCTCAAACGGCTTGCTTGAGCAGTCGATCATGACGGAAGTGAAGCCGTCGTCGATGCAGCTCTTGCAGGTCTCGAAACTGTCGCCATGGTCCAGATGCAGGACGATCGGCAGGCCGGTCTCAATGATGGCAGCCTCAACCAGCTTGACCAGGTAAGTGCGGTTGGCATAGGCTCTGGCACCCTTGGATACCTGCAGGATGACCGGGGCATTGCACTCCTTGGCAGCTTCGGTAATGGCCTGGATGATTTCCATGTTGTTGACATTGAAAGCACCGATGGCATAGCCGCCGTTATAAGCCTTCTCAAACATTTCCTTTGAAGTTACTAATGGCATATATTTTCCTCCTAAAAATCCATTAACTGCTATAAACATTCTAACATAACAGCCGCGGAAAAGCACGACATGAATTCTCCGGTTAGCATATGACAACCGGAATAAAACAAAAAAAGGTCCGCTCCGTTTCTGATCGATCGGGAGCGGTCCTTTCATTCAGCATCAGATCAGACTAATCGCTGCTGGAAGTCGTGTTTCTGGTCGGGATGTACGGGATGACGCGGTTGGCCAGATCCATGGCGGTCATGCTCTGCAGCCATACCTTGCCCGGGCCGGTCAGAACGGTCATGAACAGGCCTTCGCCGCTGAACATGATGTTCTTGAAGCCCTTGACGCTTTCGATGTCATAGCCGCAGGTAGCCTCAAACATCGCCAGTTTGGAAGTGGATACCTTGATCCTTTCGCCGGCCTTCAGCTCGACTTCGCGGATGGAACCGTCCATCTCCACGAACATGGTTCCCCGGCCGGAGAACTTCTGCAGAATGAAGCCTTCGCCGCCGAACAGGCCGGCGCCGAGCTTCTTGTTGAAGACGGCTTCGAAGGTAACTTCGGGAGTAGCGCCCAGGAAGGCGCCCTTCTGGGCAATGTAGTCCATTGAGCCGTTCAGCTCAAAGGCTCTGATCTCGCCCGGCAGATCCGAAGACAGAGTGATCTTCTGTTCATCGGCATCAGCCGTCCAGGTAGCCTGGAACATGGAATCGCCGGCAAAGGCTCTTCCCAGACTCTTCAGAAAGCCGCCTCTCATGCTGGTGTCCAGAGAGATGTTTTCGCTCATCCAGGCCATGGCGCCGGACTGGGTATAAATGCTTTCACCGCGGTCCAGGCTGACTTCAACTGCGGGCAGGTGTCCGCCGTAAATTTCGTATTTCATTTCCTATCCTCCTGTAACAGTTAAATTATACATCATCGTCACGGTAGCTTCTAGCGCCGGAGAAAGCCGGGAGGCGGAAAAAAAGGAAAATTGACGCTCTCTGTCCGGGACATTGTGCTATAATCTTACTAACCGGCGATGATGGAATTTACGACTCCGTAGCCGGACCGTGAAGCCGCGTTAAGGCAGAGAGTGTGTGATGAAATTCATGAATCAGGGTGGTACCGCGCGTAAGGCGTCCCTGAAGGAGTGAATTTTTTTGTTTTCTGGAAAGGAAGTATATCATGAGCAAGGAAATGACATTTTTTGAGGAGCTGCAGTGGCGAGGCCTGGTTCAGGACATCAGCTCGCCGGAGCTGATCGACAAGCTGAACGAGGGAGGTTTGACCTTCTACATCGGCACCGACCCGACTGCCGATTCCATGCACATCGGCCATTATTCATCGTTTCTGATCTCCAAGCGGCTGGCTCAGCACGGCCATCACCCGATCCTTCTGGTCGGCGGGGCTACCGGCATGATCGGCGACCCCAAGCCGGATTCCGAACGCCCGATGATCACCAAGGAAGAAGTCGAGCACAACATCGCCGGTCTGAAGGCCCAGGCGGAGAAGATCTTCGGCTTTGAGGTGGTCAACAACATGGACTGGACCAAGGACATCAACGTCATTGACTTTCTGCGTGACTACGGCAAGTACTTCAACATTGGCTACATGCTGGCCAAGGACAAGGTCAGAAGCCGCATGGAAAGCGGCATTACCTATGCCGAATTCAGCTACATGATCCTGCAGGCTCTGGACTTCCTGCATCTGTATGAGACCCGCAACTGCACTCTGCAGGTGGCCGGCAGCGACCAGTGGGGCAACATCACTTCCGGCATCGAACTGATCCGCCGCAAGATCGACAAGACCGCCTACGGCATGGTCATGCCGTTAGTCACCGATTCCACCGGCAAGAAGTTCGGCAAGACCGAAGGCAACGCCCTGTGGCTGGATAAGAACAAGACCTCAAGCTACCAGA
>JAGAFL010000091.1:0-9368 GCA_017612595.1 Erysipelotrichaceae bacterium
CGGACCGGTAAGGGTATAGCGCTCCTCGCTGCTCAGATAGCAGGCGCCGTCCTTGCCCAGCGAGATGAGGATGCTGGAAACGCCGCGGTCGATCAGCTGGCTGCCGGCCAGCGGGAGCAGCTGCTCCAGCGGCAGATCGCTCTGCAGGAAACTCTGCAGTTCTTCCAGGTTGGGCTTGATCAGGTAGGGACGGCATTCGATCAGATCTTCCAGGGAAAGATTGGGAACGTCCAGTACCAGCCGGCCGTTCTGCGCGTTTACTCTTTCAGCGATCCTTCTGATCAGTTCGCTGAGACCGGCCTGTATGGAACCGGAAATGATGACGTAGTCGCCGCTGCTGACGGCACTCATGAGATCAAGAAGCCTGTCCTGGGTGTCCTGGGATAATCTTGGTCCTTCGGCATTGAGATCGGTTTCCTGCTGGTGGCGGATCTTGACGTTGATGCGGCTGATGCCTTCGATCATGACCGCCTCAACATTGACCAGCGGAACCTTCTTCAGGTTTTCCACCAGGAAGCTGCCGGTGAAGCCGCCGGCCGGGAAAATGCAGGTTGAGGGGATGGACAGCTCGCTGAGCATCCGGGAGACATTGATTCCCTTTCCGGCCGCAATGTATTCAACCTTGGAAGCACGGTTAATGACCCCGATTTCAAAGCTGGCGGGGTGGAGATAGTAATCGATTGATGGATTCAAGGTAATTGTATATATCATGTTCACTGGCCTTTACACCCCCATTCTACGGGCTTGTAAAAGCCCTTTCAATGGTTTCCGGGACGAAAAGACAACAACGCAGCGAATCTGGGAAAGCGCATATCTGCCATGCAAAAACACGCATTTCTGATGCGTGTTTTGTCATGTTTAATAAGTTGGGCTGCTAAACCGAGCTGATTATGAGCGATTTACCGCTGATTACAGATCTCCTTGAGGATAGCGGTAAGCCTGTCATTCATCTCGTGGACCTTGGTGTAATCGCCCGTCTTGGCGTTGAAGGTGTGGTTGGCGTCTTCGATTTTCAGCAGGGTCTTTTTTGGGCCCGGATACTCTTTGAAGAACTCCAGACTGATCTGCGGCGGCAGGGTGGGATCAGCCATGCCGACCACCACGACCAGATGGCCCTGGTAGTCCTTCATGCTTTCGGCGACGCTGTAGCCTTCAGCGCTGTCGTTGAAGCTCTTATAGAGCAGTTCGTGACGGCCGTCGGAACAGGGGACGATGGTGTATTCGTCGTTTACCCAGTGATTCTGGAACATCGGATTGGTCTTGGTAGTGGGAATCTCCTTATCAGTTGCCGCCCCGTTGAGGGTGACGATGCAGAAAGGATTAAGAGCAGCGGACAGACAGACCAGCTTGCCGCCCAGGGAATGACCGATCATGCCGATCCTTGAACTGTCGATCTGAGGTCTTTTCAGCATGTCGCGGTAAGCCGTTTCCACGTCGGTCAGCAGGTTAGGGTAAGTGTAGTCGCGGCGGTCATTGCGGTTTTCGCCCATCGAGGTGCAGTCAATGCGCAGCGAGGCGATGCCGGACTGAGCGAGCCGTTGTGCCAGCATGCCCTGGAAAAGGCCGTCGCCTTCCTTATAGGACATGTAGCCGTGAACGATCAGGAAAGCCGGCCATTTATCCTGACCGTCTTCGGGAAAACTGTAGATGCCCGGGATCTGCCAGCGGGCGCCGGGCTTGGGTATGAAGACTCTTTCGATCATGCTGTTCTCCTTTACTTGAGATTACTTATTTCAACGCAGTTTTCAATGGGACCGGGGAAGGTGCCGATGGTGTCGGTCAGAATGGTGACTTCGCCGATGTCGGCGTACTTGCCCGGGTAGATCATGTTGAACTTGGAATGGTCAGCCAGCGCGTAGGTGATCTGGGAGCGGGTGATGACCTTATGTTTGTTGGCGGCTTCGAAATCATTGGTGGTGGAAAGGCCGACCTTTTCATGGATGCCGTTGACGCCCAGGAAAGCGGCGTCAAAGAAGTAGGAATCAAACTGGTCCAGGGTCTTGGTGCCGGTGATGGCCATGGTCGACTTGCGGACCGTGCCGCCCAGAACGATGGTATTGATGCCCCGTTCCAGCAGCTTGTTGATGTGAGGAATGCCGATGGTCACCACGGTGACGTTGCGGGCCAGAATGTAGTCGAGCATCGCAAAGGTGGCGCTGCCGGCGTCGATGTAGATCATCTGATTGTCTTTGATCAGCGAGGCGGCGTAGCGGCCTACTTCCTGCTTGGCGGGACTGTTGGTGCCGTGCTTAAGCATCATCGGCGGCTCGGAGATGCGGGAATCGTTGATCCGGGCCCCGCCGTAGTAGCGTTCGATGATGGCAAGGTCTTCCATCTCCTGCAGGTCGCGGCGGATGGTGGACAGCGAGGTATTGTACATCTCTGCCAGCTGCTGAACGCTGACGTTCTGCTGCTCACGGATCGTGGCGATGATGTTATTCCATCTTACTTCTTTTCTCATGTCATTATTTCCTTATGGCTTTGTTAACTCCATTATAGCGGAAAACGGCGTTTTTTCCCATTGTTACAGGGAAAATGATTGCGTGTTTGCGTGTTCAGAAGGTAGAATGACAGTGAAAAGAACAGTGAAAGGAGCGATGAAGATGAAAGAATACCGGATGATCAGACTGATGCCGGCACTTAAGGAATTCCTCTGGGGCGGCAGCCGGCTGAAGGAAGAGTTCGGAAAGAACTGCGACCTTGACGCCGTGGCCGAATCCTGGGAGCTTTCCGTTCATCCCTCCGGTCCCAGCACCGTGGTGGAGACCGGTCAGCTTTTGGCTGACTACCTGGCGGAAAGGCTGGGTTATCTGGGTGAAGACCGCAACTGTCTGGACATTCTGATCAAGTTCATCGACGCCCGGGACAATCTGTCCCTGCAGGTCCATCCTGATGAAGCCTACGCTCAGCAGCATGAGCATCAGCACGGCAAGACGGAGATGTGGTACATCATCGACGCCGCCGAAGGCGCCGGCATCATCTACGGCATGAAGGATGAGATGAGCAGGGAAGAGTTTCGCTCAGCCATTGAGAACAACACCATTCTTGAACATGTCAACTTCGTTCCGGTCCGCAAGGGCGATTACTGCCTGATCAGGGCCGGCACCTTGCACGCCATCGGTAAGGGCTGCCTGATCGCCGAGATCCAGCAGTCCAGCGACGTGACCTACCGGGTCTATGACTATGACCGCCGCGACAAGTACGGCAATCCCCGGCAGCTGCACATCGACAGAGCTGTCGAGGTAACCGATCTGAAGCCGGTCATTACCTCAGTCGACAATGTTGAAGGGCAGAGAACACTGATGACTGACAATGAACTCTTTACCGTCAGCTATGCGCCGCTGGGTGAGAGAATCTCCATAGAGACTACCCCGCTGAGTTTCACCGCCGTGATCTTTACGGACGGTCAGGGAACCATAAGCTACCGTGACCAGCAGCTGACCTACCGCAAGGGTGACAGCTGGCTGGTACCGGCCGGTAATGACCTGATCGAAATCGAAGGCAGCGGCGAATGCCTCTATGTAACCGTAAAATGAAAACAAGGATCAGCCAATGTTGACTGATCCTTTTGTTAGGCGATGATAATGATCTGACTTACATCAGAAACCACATGGAGATAATGATGATGACCGCGATGTAGGCATAAATGGAGATGAAGTCCAGAGTGCTTTCATCCCTGGTCAGCTTGCGGCGGTTGACAGCCAGATATAAAAGGGTGATCACTATTTCCACGCAGCACAGCAGTACCAGCGCGAAGTAGGGGTTTACCGTTTCCCGGTTGAGCAGCACGTAGACGCCGAAGATCAGGATGGCCAAAGCCTGGATGACGTATTTATGTATCTTGGTCACAGTTGATACCTCCAAAAAGACAAAGGCGGGAAGTCCCGCCTTTTTTCATGTTATGCAGTACCTGAGCCTTCGCCCTTGGTGACGACCATGTAGAGGATCAGCGAGATGGTGGTAAACAGGGTCAGGATGGCGGCCATGGCGGAAGCGTAGCCGTAGGAACCCTTGGTAACCAGTTCGTAGACCGAGATCGTCATGGTTCTGGTGCGGTAGGTAAACAGGTAGATGGCCGTGGACAGCTCCGTTATGATCGAAACCCACGACAGGATCGCTCCGGAGATGACGCCGTTGAGCATCATCGGCAGGGTGACTTTGAAGAAGGTCTTGGCCTTGGAAGAACCCAGGGATATGGAAGCTTCTTCGATGGTCTGGGGGATCTGCTGGAGAATGGCCACGGACGACCTGATGGTATAAGGCGAACGCCTTATGATCAGGGCCACGATCATGATGAACGGTCCGCCGGTCAGTACCGGTAAGCCCATGACGCTTCTGTTGAAGGAAACGATCAGGGCGACGCCGATGACGGAACCCGGAATGATGTAGGGCATCATGGTCAGGATGTCGAGCGTCTGGTTCATGATGTTCTTCCTTCTGACTACCAGGTAAGCGCAGACAACTGCCAGCAATACTACCAGCAGAAGAGCGGTGACGGCGATCTTGATGGTATTCCAGATGGTGTCGGAATAGGCTTCCAGAACGTAGCGGTAGCTGTTGAGCGAGAAGCCCTTCTTGAAGATCAGTCCGCTTTCACTGGTTCTCTGGAAGGAAGTGAAGATGACGTAGATCTGCGGCAGGAAAGCCAGCAGGGTAATGAAGTAGCAGTAGAAGTGCATCAGCGCGGACTGCAGCGGCTTGGCTTTCTTCTGCTCGATGGGATGCAGCGCATTCATCGTGAAGGTGAACTTGGAGTTGGCCCATTTCTGCAGCAGGAAGATGACCGTGGTGATGATGATGGCGATGACGCTCAGTGCGGCGGCATAAGCCTTGTTCTGGGACATTTCGCCGGAGTACTGGTCATAGATCAGCACGGTGAAGACCTGATAGCCCTTGCCGATGAATACCGGAGTACCGAAGTCGGCGAAGGCTCTCATGAATACCATCAGGGCGCTGGCCAGCATGGTGGGCATGATCAGCGGGATGATGACCTTCATGAAGCGCTTGATGCCGGTGGTGCCCAGGTTGGAACTGGCTTCCACCAGGGAGTTGTCGATGTTCTTGAGCGCGCCGGTGACATACAGGTAAACCAGCGACAGGAAACTCAGGGACATGACCAGCACGATGCCGTTAAAGCCGTAGATGCTGGGCATCTTGATGTTGAAGACGTTCTTCATGAATCTGGTGAAGATGCCGTTGTTTCCGGCGAAGACGACCCAGGAGAAGGCACCGACAAACGGCGGCGACATGCTGGAGAGAATGATCAGCACGCGCAGGATCATGGAACCCTTGATCTTATAACAGGTGGTGAAATAAGCCAGGGGCACGCCCAGGATCAGGGAAAAGACCGTGACCCAGACGGAGACCTTGAAGCTGTGCTGCAGGGCCAGTACGTTGGACTTGTTGTTGATGAACTCCAGGTAGTTGACCATGGAGAAGACGCCGGTTTCCTTGTCCATGAAGGACTGCTTTACCAGCGAGATCATCGGGTAGATCATGAAGAAGATATAGAACGCCAGCAGCACGAAGGTGACGATTACCCAGCTGTCGTAGTTCTTTTTCTGCTTCTGAACAATGTTCTTTTTCTTCGTGTTCATAAGGATCTCCCCTTAGTCGTTGCCGTAGAGATACTTGTCGTTCTTAACGCCCTTGACAATGTTCTTGGAACCGTCTGCCGTAAATACGTTTACCTTTTCCTTCTTGATCTTCAGCCGGACATCCGTGCCGTTGGGGATGATCTCGTCGATCAGGGATTCCTGGATCAGCTCGAAGCGGTCATCGTCCTTGTCTTCGGTATGGATGCAGTGGACGGCATCGCTTAAGACATAGTAGTGGGTATTGAGGCCCAGGAAGACGGAGTCGTCGACCTTGGCGGCAATGCCTTCCTTGTCATTGATGACCAGCTCTTCCGGTCTGATGGCCAGGATGACGTCCTGGTCATGCTGCTGCTCTTCAAGAATGTTGTCCATCTCAAACTGGTAGCCGTCGGCCATGGAGATGATGCACTTGCCGTTCTTGACCGTCAGCTTGCCGTTAGCCAGATTGGTGCGGCCGATGAAGCTGGCGACAAACAGGTTGGCCGGACGCTGATAGATGTCCTTGGGCTTGCCGATGTGCTGGATCTCGCCTTCGTTCATGACGGCGATGCGGTCGGAAACCGACATGGCCTCTTCCTGGTCGTGGGTGACGTAGACGTTGGTGATGCCGACTTCTCTCTGGATCTGCTTGATGACCGTTCTCATCTCGACACGCAGCTTGGCGTCAAGGTTGGACAGCGGTTCGTCCATCAATAAGACGTCAGGCTTGATGACCAGGGCTCTGGCCAGAGCGACACGCTGCTGCTGACCGCCGGAAAGTCTTTCCGGCATTCTGTCTTTGTATTCCTCAATATGCATGAGCTTCATGAATTCCTCAGTGAGGGCATTCATTTCCTCTTTGGACATCTTGCGGTTCTTCAATCCGAACTGGACGTTTTTTTCAACTGTTAAGTGCGGGAAGATGGCGTAGTTCTGGAAGACCATGCCGATGTTTCTCTTGGCCGGGTCGATGTTGTTGATACGCTTGTCCCCGAAATAGAAGTCTCCGCCTTCAATGGAGTTGAATCCGGCAATCATTCGTAAAAGAGTGGTCTTGCCGCATCCGGACGGGCCTAATAATGTGAAGAATTCCCCATCATTTACTTCCAGGGAGAGATCGGGAATGACGACATTATCGCCGTATGCTTTGACAGCATGATTGATTTTAATACCTACACTCATATACAGATCTCCTGTTTTTCTGAATAATGTCTCTTTTATGGAAAAGAGCGATGCGGTAGACTATTCTGCCGAATCGCTCTTTCCGTTAACTGATGATTATTGGTTTTTTGATGATTAATGGAACAATTACTTCTTGGCGTTGTAAGCATCCATTAATTCAGTCCACTTTGCTCTCCAGTCCTTGGTGTTGGAAGCAATGTAGAGCTCGTCCTGCAGGAATACGTTCGGGATCTCAGCGAAGGTCTTGATGCCCTTGACGATGTTGGTCATGGTAGCATCAGCCGGACGCAGGGTGGTGCAGGTGTAGAGGTTCTGACCTTCAGTGGATACTAAGAAGTCGATGAACAGCTTGGCCAGATCCATGTGCGGAGCGTTCTTGACGATGGCGGCAGCGCACGGTGTCCAGTTGTTGCCTTCGGCCGGGTAGATCATGGCGATGTCCGGTGCTTCGTCCTTCAGTAACTGTAAGGCGGGGTCTTCGTAGGTAACGCCGATGGCAGCTTCGCCGGCAGTAACGTTCTTGTATACTGCTGAAGATGAGCTCAGGACGGAACCGTCGATGACTTCAACGAACTTTTCAACATAAGCCCAGCCCTTGTCCATGTCGAGGGACTTCCAGTCGTTGTTCTGGCCGCCGCCGTAGATGTACAGCATGGCAACCAGTTCCTGCCAGGCACTGGATGACTTGACGGGGTCGCCGGATAAGACGTGACCCTTTAACTTGTCAGCATGGTCAATTAAGCTCTGATAACCGGTGATGTCTTCAAGCTTGAGACCCAGGCCTTCCAGGACAGCGGTGTTGATGACGAAGGCAGTGTTGCCGCTTAAGCCATAGTTGGTGAAGTAGCCGGCACTGTCGCCAGTGTTGTTTCTGTATTCTTCAGGAAGGTTCTGAGCGTTGGGTGAAATGTAGTTTTCCCATAAGCCCTGGTTGTTGAACCACTTTTCCGTGTTCATGCCGCCCCACATGACGTCGCACTGCGGGTTCTCGGCTTCGGCCTGAATTCTGGATAAGCAGTCACCAGTACCTAAGGATACGATTTCCAGAGTTACGTTCGGATACTTGGTGGTAAAGCCAGGTCTGATAGCATTGATTTCGCCGTTTGAGTTCGGTGAATAAACGACTAACTTACCAGTAACGGAAACATCCGGCTCGATTCCGGCCAGGATTTCCTTCTGGACCTGAGCGGCTGTCTTTTCGCCAGTGTCATTGGGCTCGTTTTCGCCCTGGCAGCCACACATGGTAACTACCATTAACAGTGACAGTAAGACTGCTAATAATTTCTTCATTTTTTCCTCCTTTGCGGTGTGAAACCGCTTTCGTTAAACTCATTATATAATAATTTACTTAAACATGTAAAACTTTTTTCGTAAGGCGCTCTGCGTCTGCTGAGCCGATGCTCTGAGGAGAAAAATCTGTTAGAATATTAACAGATAAAAGCCCGTAAAAATGAATATGACGGAGGAAATCAACATGTTTTTCAAGATACCGACTCTCGTATATCTGGAAGATGAATGCCTGCAGAACCACGGCAGGCTATTGGAGAATTACGGCAAGAAGGCCCTGATCGTCACCGGCCGGTCTTCAGCGCGCAACGGCTCGCTGGCTGATCTGACCGAGCAGCTGAAAAACTGCAATATCAGCTATCAGATCTATGATCAGACCAAGGAAAACCCGCCGGTCGAGCAGGTCATGGAACTGCAGTCGCTCTACCGAAAGTATGCCCCTGATTTTCTGATCGGCTTAGGCGGCGGCTCGGCCATTGACCTGGCCAAGGCGGCGGCGGTAATGCTGTACTATCCTGAGGAAACTGCGGATTTCCTCTATAAGCCGGTCAAGATCACCCGAAACCTGCCGTTAGTAGCCATACCGACAACCTGCGGTACCGGTTCGGAAGTTACCGGCGCCAGCGTCATTACCCGTCATGAGATCGGCAACAAGCAGTCGATCACTTCCCGGGTCTACCCGGTACTGGCCCTTCTGGACGGCAAGTACCTGGCCGATTGCCCGCAGTCCATCATTGCCAACACTTCCATTGATGCCCTGGGTCATCTGGTGGAAAGCTACATCAATACCACGGCCAGTGAGTACAGCGACATGATCGTCCGGGAAGGCCTCAGGGTCTGGGCCCGCTGCAAAGACGCTCTCAGGGGAGAGCACCGGACAGCGGAAGACCGTCATGATCTGATGCTTTCAGCCAACTACGGCGGCATGGCGATTGCCCATTGCGGAACCTCGCTGCCTCATGGCGCCAGCTACACGGTTACCTATAACACCGGCATGCCTCATGGAAAGGCCGTCGGTTACTTCCTTTACGGATATCTGAAATATGCAGACCAAGCCAGAGTGAAGGATATACTCGAACTTACGCAGTTTGATTCGCTGGAGCAGTTTCGTGATTTCATCGTTGAAGTCTGCCAGATTGAAAGACTTGATGAAGAGTTGCTGGAAAAGTGCGCCACAGCGCTGGCCGCCAATCAGTCCAAACTGCGCTTCTGCCCGTATGATACCTCCGAAGAAACAGTCAGAAAGGTCGTCTTCGCGTTATAGAAATGGAAAAGTGCAGAGTTGCCAAGATCTGCGGCGGCTGTCAGCTTCAGGGTGTTGAA
>JAGAFL010000092.1:0-6717 GCA_017612595.1 Erysipelotrichaceae bacterium
CATCGGCATCTGGCTGGTGATCCTGCCGATCGTCATCATTTTCCCAGCTAACCGGCCGATGCTGAAGGCAATAAAGTACAGTCATCGGGGAAACAACTTGAAGGGCTTCATCTTCGGTATCCTCATGGGTTTCGGCACTAACGGTTTATGCGTTTTGCTTTCGCTGATGAGCGGCGACATCAAGCTGTCCTTCTACGGCTTTGACTTTGTCGTGCTGCTGGTGTTTGCCATTGCGGTATTCATTCAGTCCGGCGCCGAGGAACTGGCCGACCGCTTCTACCTCTATCAGAAGCTGCGCCGACGCTACCGCCATCCGCTGTGGGCTGTGCTGGTCAACAGCCTGGCCTTCACGCTGCTGCACGTCGGCAATCCCGGATTCACCGTTGTTTCCGGCATTCAGATCTTTCTGATCGGCATCGTCTTTTCCATGATGGTCTATTACTATAACAACCTGTGGGGCGCCATGGCCTTTCATGCCGCCTGGAACTTCACGCAGAATCTGATCTTCGGACTGCCCAACAGCGGCATCGTATCCGAATACTCGATCTTTGCCCTGGTGGCGGCTTCGGCCCGTGACGGTCTGTTCTATAACGTCAACTTCGGCGTTGAGGGGTCCGTCGGCGCCTGCGCGCTGCTGGCCGTCATCGCAGTGGCGATCTTTGTGATCAACCGCAACCGGCCGGAAGCCAATGACATCTGGGCGGAAAGCGACCGACAGACTGAAGAAAAGGAAAGCGCAGCAGCGGAAGTCAGCGAGGCAGGCGAATGAACGAAAAGATCGACATCAGCAACTTTGTTCTCACGACCGACCGGCTGATCCTGCGCCCCTGGCGGCAGAGCGATCTGGAGGATTTCTTTGCCTACGCTTCCGAAGACGGCGTCGGCCAGATGGCCGGTTGGAAACCGCACGAAAACCGACAGGAGTCCCAGGCGATCCTGCAGCGCTTCATTGATCATAAGAAAACCTTTGCGATCGAATACCAGGGCCGGGTCATCGGCTCTCTGGGAATTGAGGAGTATGATGAAAGCATCATGCCCGAACTGGCAGAGAAGAAGTGCCGGGAGATCGGCTATGTGCTGGCCAGGGATTACTGGGGCCGGGGACTGATGCCGGAAGCGGTCAGGGAAGTGATCCGCTGGCTGTTTGAACAGGTCGGACTGGACGTGATCCTGTGTGCCCACTTTGACTGGAACAGCCAGTCCCGCCGGGTCCAGGAGAAATGCGGTTTCACGCCTTACAGGCAGGTGAAGTTTGAGACCGTCTTTGGAACGGTTGAAAACGACATGATCAACATCCTGACCAGAGAGCAGGCCGGCTATCTGGAATACCGGCTGCCTCAGCTGAGCGACCGCGACATCCTGCAGGACTACGTCAGAGAACACCATGACAACGGGGAACAGAGCTTAAGCGCCAGCCACGGCCTTTCTTCAATGGATTTTGACCGGTGGGTCAGCCTGATGCATGAAAATGCGCTTACCGGGGATAAGGAAAGGGGCAGGATGCTGGTGTATCTGTGCTTTGCCCAGAAGAAACTGGTTGGCCTGCTGAGCGTGCGCCCGGAACTGTCAGAGCAGTTAAGAACCAGATATGGAGATATCGGCTACGGTGTCAGGCCGTCGGAAAGGCAGAAGGGTTACGCCACCCAGATGCTCAGGCAGGGTCTGGCAGTCTGCCGTCAGGCAGACCTGAAACTGGCTGTTGTCGCCTGCTATAAGGACAATCAGGCTTCCGCAGCTGTCATCAGGAAAAACGGCGGCGTGCTCATTGCCGAAAACGAGAACTATAAGCCCGGCATACTGAGCCAGTATTATACGATTAAACTCTGAGTGGAGAGAACTTATGAAGGAAATCTTTGAATCGGAAAACATCAGCTATGTTGAAGTGTCGGAGCAGCTGGTCAGCGACTACCTGATCATGGTCAATGACAACGAAAACGTCAACCGCTACCTCAGCAGACAGGATACCTTCACGGAAGAGCAGGAGCGCAGCTGGGTGCGGAAGAAACTGGAGGAAAAGGCTCCGGTCTTTTCCCTGATTGAAAAGAAGACCGGCGAGTTCATCGGCAACGTTGAACTGATGGATGCCGACGAGACTTCCCGGGAACTGGGCATAGCGCTGACGTGTCACAAGCAGGATCAGGGCTACGGCAGCGAAGCCGTCAGGGCGCTGGTCAGATACGGCTTTGAAGAGATGGGTCTGAAGAAGATCGTGCTGAGAGCCGACCGTCGCAACGCCCGGGCGATCCACGTCTATGAGAAGTGCGGCTTCCGGGAGTATGACCGCTCCGACACCCATGTGTTCATGGAGATAAACAGGAAAGACTGAAAAAAACATCCGGAAACGGATGTTTTCTGATGCTCCTGATGCGGATGTACTCAATGACTGCCAAACAGCAGCTTGTAGATGAAGGTCAGTAAGAACATGTAGGGAACAAAGATGATGAATACCGGTATCAGATACAGGTAGCTGTAGGGAATGAGCTTATTGAAGAACTGCAGCACCTTGTTTTCCTCCGGCTCAACCGTATAGAAGTAGTTGGCCTTGGAGGCGATGCCCTTCTTCCTGAGGAACATGTTGAACAGGAAGATGATGAAGCTCAGCACGATGCCTACCAGCACGATCGGCAGGATGTCGCTGTACTGCGGCTGATAGATGCCGATAACCGCCAGAAACAGGCAGTTGTAGGTGATCAGGAAATGGGTGATGTAGTAGCCTCTCATCCGGGGCTTCAGAATGCTGGTGTTGTTGAAGGGGTCGGAAGGCATCAGTATCGCCATCATCGCGCCGACCGGGCCGATGAAGAAGGCGAAGCCCAGGATGAAGCGATTGGAAGTCAGGATGCCCAGAGGTACCAGAAACATGTTGATGTTGCACAGGTGCAGCGGCAGTTCATACCACCAGGTAAAGCCTCCGACCTGTGAATAGTACATCTCGTCATATTCCTCATCCCGGCTCAGCCGGTACTTGTAGATGAAGTAATAGACGGCAACGCAGCCGGTGATGACCAGCATGACGGTCTCCCTGGTCTGCATGGTGCAGTTCTTCAGAACCAGCGCCAGCGCGCCGTAAAGAACGGTGAGAATGCCGATGATGGCCCAGAACACGCCGTTGAACGGCCGGTATACGAGTTTTTCCTTTTCCATTTCCGATAACTCCCTGATACCTAGATTATATCCCAAAAACGGGACAACTCAACTGCCGAAGCGCTGCTTCCAGAGCAGATAGGCCAGTACTGACTTGCCGTCGGTGAGCCGGTTTTCGGCGATCATCTGTTCGATCTCAGCCAGAGAGAAGGTCCTGACGCTGAGGTATTCGTCGCTGTCCAGATGCTGGCCGACGAAGGTCAGGTCAGTAGCCAGATAGAGATGGATGGTTTCCCTGACCACCCCCGGGGAGGTGAAGAAGGACATCAGGAAGGTGATGTTTGCGGCCCGGTAGCCGGTTTCTTCCTCCAGTTCCCGGGCTGCGGCTTCCTCCGGATCCTCGCCCGCTTCCAGCATGCCGGCCGGCAGTTCCAGAATGGTCTGCTCGATGGCATGGCGGTACTGCTGTACCAGCATGATGTGGTCTTCGTCCTTAAAGGCCAGAATGCCGACGGCGCCGTTGAGGTGGAGAACGTCGCGGTAGCCGACGGAACCGTCGTCAAAGGTGACGGTGTCGTGGGTCAGTTTGCAGACGCGGCCTTCATATATTACTTCTTCCCTGATTATCTCGTTCATGGTGCTTTCCCCCTAATGAGTTTACCATATAATCAGCGGCGGAAAAAGACGGACAGCGAGAGCATCAAAGTATGTGATTTCGTTCACATGTGTTATAATATAACCAACAAACCAGAAAAGATAATTAACCTTATGATCCGGCGAAAGGAGGATGAACAATGATTCTTAACGAAGAACTCAAGGCGGTTCAGAGAGGTGAACAGGGCGAAGCCATGGCGAAGGTTCTCAATACCCTGATAATGTACGGGGAAGCCTTCGGGGCCAAGCGGATGGTCAAGATCACCGGAAAGATGGGGCATGCCGTCATCGGTACCGGTTCACTGACCTGGAAACCTGTCTTTGACCTGATGCAGAAACTTATCGACGGCGGAGCGCTGCCCCGGCAGAGCTTCACCACTGACCCCCGGGGCATTGAAGACCATGTACCGATCTCGTTTGCGGACAAGGCGATGTTCAAGCTGATCTTCTCCAACCAGAAGCGGATGGAGAAACAGTGGAAGCTGATGGGCATCAAGGATGAAAACGCCTATACCTGCACCTGCTACATGGACGAGGTCGGCAACATTCCCAACCGGGGCGACATTCTCGGCTGGGCGGAATCCTCAGCCGTCTCCTATGCCAACTCCGTGCTGGGAGCCCGGTGCAACCGCAACTCCGGCATCCTGGAACTGATGAGCAACATTCTGGGCTACGTTCCCGAATTCGGCTTGCTGACTGACGAAGGCCGCAAGGCGGACTGGATCATCGATGTCCAGTGCAGCCAGCTGCCCGAACCTCAGCTGTTGGGCAGCGCCATCGGCTTCAAGTGCGTAGAGGACGTTCCCTACATCAGAGGACTCGACAAATTCCTGGGCAGGGAGCTTACCCAGAGCGTTAAGGACTACCTGAAGGACATGGGCGCCGCCAGCGCCTCCAACGGCTCGGTAGGTCTTTACCACGTTGAGCATCTGACCCCAGAGGCCGTTGATCTGGGAAAGAAACTGGTCAGGAAGAACGCTCAGACCTTTGTGATCGACGACGCTGAGATCGCCCGGGTCAAGGCTTCCTATCCGGTTGCCTGGACTTCCGAAGGTCAACCGCAGATGGCCTTTGCCGGCTGTCCGCACTTCTCGCTCAGTCAGCTGTGCGACTGGACGGAAAGACTGAATGAAGGACTGAAGAGAAACGGCCGTGACAAGGTCACGATCCCGGTGATCTTCTGTGCCGCTCCCGATGTCCGGGCGCATTTTGAGAAGGATTATCCCGAGCAGGCTAACAGGCTGAAGGAGATCGGCGTGACCGTCAGCGGCCTGTGCCCGCTTTCCTATACTTCCAACCCGCTGACCGACAAGACCAGGATCATTACCTGTTCCAACAAGCTGCGCTACTACTCCAAGGCCCGCTTCTACAGTGAAAGCGAGCTGGTGGAGATCGTGACAGGAGGTGTCAACAATGGCTAAGACCTTTAAGGGACGCGTTGTCGTACCGGGAAATGTCCAGGCAGAAGCCCTGGTCACTCATACCGGTTTCAATACTCTGGCCTCGCTGAAGACGGCCGGGTCCTTCCTCAACAAAAAGGGCGAGATCCAGGACCACAACAATCCGGAACTCTATAAGAAGAAGATGCCCGGCAAGGCCCTGTGCCTGCCGGAGACCATCGGCTCAACCACCGGCGGCATGGTGCTTTACTGCGCCGCCTCCATGGGCGTGGGCCCCAGCTGCATGCTCTTCAGCAAGCCGGCCGATACCCTGGCCGTTGCCGGAGCCGTGCTGACCTACAACTGGTCCGAGCATCCGATCGTCTGCGTTGACTCCCTGGGCGAGGAATTCCTGGAATATGTCAGGGAAGGCGACCATGTATCGGTCAGTGAAGACGGAACCGTGACCGTGGAAGGAGAAAACCATGGATAAGCAGCTGGAACCGTTATTTACCCCCTGGAAGATAAACAACCTGACCATCAAGAACCGCATCGTCCTGACCTCAATGGGCGGTACGGACCTGTTCGGCTGGATGGAGCCGCTGCACTTTGACAAGGACGGCGCCCGCTTCATCCTGGAAGTCGCCAAGAACAATGCCGGACTGGTGCTGCCGGGCTGTCAGCCGGTCTACAACCCGATGCTGGGCCAGTGGCTGCACACCAATAAGAAGATGTACCGCGATCTGAAGAAGTGGATGCCGAAGTTCCATGAGACCGGCGCCAAGCTGTTCGTTCAGCTGACGGCCGGCTTCGGGCGCTCCTTCACCATCTCCCCGATGATGGAGAAGCTCTATGGCAACAAGGTCCTGCGGGCGGTCTCCAAGCCGTTCATGAACCTGGACAGAATAACGGCTTCGGCTTCCCCGGCGCCCAACCGCTGGAGCGACAAGGTGCCTTCCAGGCAGATGACCAAAGAGGAGATCCAGCAGTACATTGATTCCTTCGCCAAGTGCTCGAAACTGCTGAAGGAAGCCGGCGTTGACGGCGTGGAGATCCATGCCGTCCATGAAGGCTACCTGCTGGACCAGTTTACCCTGAAGTACGTCAACCACCGCTGCGACGAATACGGCGGCTCATTCGAGAACCGCTACCGCTTCCCGGTGGAGATCGTTCAGGCCATCAAGAAAGAGTGCGGGCAGGACTTCCCGGTCTCCCTGCGCTATTCCGTGGTTTCCAAGACCAAGGGCTTCCGGAGAGGAGCGCTGCCGGGAGAGGAATATGAGGAAGCCGGACGGGACTTCGAAGAATCCGTCCAGGCAGCCCAATATCTCAAGGACGCCGGCTATGACATGCTCAACTGCGACAACGGCACCTATGACGCCTGGTACTGGGCGCATCCGCCGATCTACATGCCGGAGAACTGCAACCTCGCCGACGTCGAGGCTCTGCGCGAGAAGGTCGACATCCCGGTCGTCTGTGCCGGCCGTCTGGACGTCCGGGCGGCAGCCCGCTCGATTTCCGAAGGCAAGCTGGACGGCGCCGGCTTTGCCCGCAACTTCCTGGCCGATCAGCAGTGGGTCACCAAGCTGATGGAAGGCCG
>JAGAFL010000093.1:0-3154 GCA_017612595.1 Erysipelotrichaceae bacterium
CGACCATGCCGATCTGCCGGTAAACCACGAAATACCAGTCAAAGAAAACGTTGGTCCCGACATTAAGAATGGTGTTCAGCAGCCCCACCTGCGGTTTCCCCGCCGTTACGTAGAAGCGGGAGAAGATGCCGGATACCAGAGCCAGGGGAATGTAGAGCGTTCCGATGCTGTTGAACTGCCAGGCATACGGATAAAGAATCTCCGTGGCGCCCAGCAGATGCAGGATCTGCTTCAGAAACGTCCGCTCCACAATGGCCATGAGGATGCCGATCAGAAGAATGACTACGACGACCGTAGTGAAGTTTTTCCGGGCTTCCTCTTCCTTTTTTTCGCCGAACTTCCGGCTGACCAGAATGGCTGAACCGCCCAAAAGATTGACGGCCGCAAAGTTGAGCATGAACAGCGGTGAACCGATCGAGAAGGCCGCCAGAGCGTCATGACCGATGTAGCGGGAAATGAACAGACCGTCGTCCAGGGTATACAAAAGAGAGATAACGATCTCATTGGTTACCGAGGGGGCAGCGAATTTCAGCAGTTCGCCGGTACTGTAGTCTTTTCCTATCGTCTTAATCTCGCTCATTCAGATCACCACCATGTCAGTTTAACATCCTGTGCCGGCATGTCAATAATGACGCCTCAAAAAAAGGGCCTGCGCCCTTGATGGTTTTCTTCAGAGACTGTCCAGCATCTGCCGGGGATTCTCCCTGGCCTTGGCCCTGGCAACCGTCTTCTCAATGACGCCGTCGGCGTCGATCAGATAGGTACAGCGGTTGACGCCCATGAAGGTACGTCCGTACTGCTTCTTCTCTACCCAGGCCTCATAGGCCTGAATGACCGTCAGCTGTGGGTCCGAAAGCAGCGTAAAGGGCAGGCCGTAGTTTTCCTCAAACTTCTTGTGCGAGGCGACGGAATCCCGGCTTACGCCCAGCACGACAGCTCCCTTTTCCATGATTTCCGGATACAGGTCGCGGAAACTGCAGGCCTGGGCTGAGCAGCCTGATGTGTTGTCCTTGGGATAGAAATACAGGATCACCCTTTTGCCGAGGTAATCGCTGAGCTTGTGGATGACGCCGTTCTGGTCAGGCAGGCTGAACTCAGGAGCTTTGGTTCCGACTTCCAGCATCTTACTCATCCCCCTTCTCAGCACTGTGCTTGGCAACGGTCACCTTGGTCTTGCCGAAGATCAGGTAGATCACAAAGGCCAGCGTTTCTCTCACGACGATGAACAGCAGGATGACCACCACCATGGTGGTAATGCGGTTGACATTGTTGGGAATGAAGACCTTGACCAGCAGCAGTTCCGTCAGAACGACGCCCAGGAAGGTATACAGCAGCTCCAGCCAGCTGAAGCCGTAGTTCTTGAAATGAGTCCCGCACTTCTGGCATTCACCGTACGGCAGGCCGTCTACCATGACGCTTTTGATGTCCTCGCTCTTGCACACCGGGCAGCGGCGCGCTGATTCGATTTCCCAGAATTCCTTAAGTTTATTCATTCTTTCTCCTCCCAAACAGCACAGGCCAGGGTCTTGCCCTGGCCTGTAATCTGATCAATTCAACTGATTAGTCTTCTGCTTTCTTGACTAAGTTATTGAAACGTCTCTGAGCGTCGGCCTTGGCCTTGTCGTATAAAGCCTGAGCCTTTTCCGGATTGACCTTGACCAGGTTGTTGTATCTGGCTTCGTCCATCAGGAAGTCCTGGAACTTGTCGAAGTCAGGATTCTTGAAGTCGATGGTCAGAGGCTTCTCAAGTCTCGGGTCATATCTGTACAGAGCGACGTAACCGCAGGCAACGGCTTCCTTCTGGACCTGCTGCTGCTTGCTTAAGCCGCCCTTGATGCCGTGCAGTTCACACGGGCAGTAGGCGATGATCAGTGACGGTCCGTTGTAGCTCTCAGCTTCCTTGAGGGCCTTGAGAGCCTGCATTCTGTTGGCGCCCATGCAGATGGAGGCAACATAGACGTGACCGTAGCTCATGACGATCTGGCCTAAGTCCTTCTTGGCAACGGCCTTACCGCCGGCAGCGAACTGGGCGATGGAGGCAGCCTGTGAGGACTTGGATGACTGACCGCCGGTGTTGGAATAGACTTCGGTGTCCAGAACCATGACGTTGACGTTCAGGTCGTTGGCCATGACATGGTCCAATCCGCCGTAGCCGATATCATATGACCAGCCGTCGCCGCCGATGATCCATACGGAAGCGCTGACCAGATCTCTGGCGTTCTTCAGCAGGACCTTGACGTTGTCGTTCCTGCTCTTTTCAACCAGCTCGACGATCTGCGGAGCCAGCAGCTTTTCCTGAGCTCTGTTGCCGTTGTTGGCGAGATACTGTTCGAACAGGGCCTTCAGTTCGGGCTCGACGTTTTCGAGCTCGTCTTCCATGACCTTGAGCATCTGGCTCTTCTGGTAGTTTCTGGCCAGGGCCATGCCGTAGCCGAATTCAGCGTTGTCTTCGAACAGGGAGTTAGCCCAGGCGACACCGTTGCCGTCTTCATCCTGAACAAACGGAGTTGACGGAGTGGAACCGCAGTAGATCGATGAACAGCCGGTGGCGTTGGCAACCAGCATGTCAGGTCCGAACAGCTGGGATACCAGTCTGTAGTACGGAGCCTCGCCGCAGCCCGGGCATGAACCCGGAACTTCGAAGTAAGGCTTCAGGAACTGGGTTCCCTTGATGGTATCGTCGACCAGATCCTTCTTGTAGGCAGTCTTCTGATACAGGTAGTTGGCCAGCGGAGCTTCGGCCATCATGTCGTGAACGTCGACCATGGTCAGAGCTTCCTTCGGGCATTCCTTGGCGCACAGGCCGCAGCCTACGCAGTTGTCCGGTGAGACCTGGATCCTGAACTTCAGGCCCTTGGCCTTGCCGTTGGCTTCGATGGTCTCGAAGGCGATCGGAGCGTTGGCAACTTCCTCATCAGTCAGAGCGAACTGTCTGATGGTGGCATGCGGACATACGAATGAGCAGAAGCCGCACTGGATACACTTGCTGCCGTCCCACTTCGGAACGAAGGAGGCGATGTTGCGGTGTTCGTTGTAGGAAACGTTGTTTCTGATGGTTCCGTCGAGGACCTTCGGATCGGCGAAGGTGCTTACCGGTAATTCATAGCCGTTCAGATAACCGATCTGGTTGGCGTAGTTGTCCATGTAGTCGTCA
>JAGAFL010000094.1:0-7227 GCA_017612595.1 Erysipelotrichaceae bacterium
CCGGTATTAAAATATAGTTAATTCATATACACATGGAGGAGGAGAATATGAAGAAATTATTAGTTGTTCTTTTGACTGCCTGCATGCTTTTAGGCTTCTGCGGCTGCAGTCCTAAGACTCCTGAGCCAACGGGACCGGTTGAGGTCACCTACTGGCACACCTATACGGAACATCATAATGACTATCTGAACGCTCTGATCGATGAGTTCAACAAGTCACAGAATGAAGTTCACGTAACTGCCGTTCAGCAGCCGTATCAGGACTATGATGCCAACCTGCTGCAGGCAGTCAGAAACGGTGTCGGACCGGATGTCTGCTCACGATACTCCAATGAAGTCATTGAGTACATCGCTGACGATCTGCTGGTCGACTTCGCTCCCTACATCAACGACAAGGAAATCGGCATTCCGACTTTCAAGAGCGACATGGTAGGCAAGCTGTACGGTGAGATCACCCAGTTCGGCGAAGACAAGATCTACATGATCCCGGTCATCTGCACCTCTGAGGTCTACTACTACAACAAGACTCTGTTTGATGAACTCGGTCTGAAGGCTCCGACCACCTGGAAGGAACTGGAAGAAGTAAGCCGCACCATCTATCAGAAGACCGGAAAACCCGGCTGGGGTTCTGACTCTCTGATGGATACCTATGCCGGCATTCTGATCCAGAAGGGCTCAGGCTACATCAACCCGACAACCAAGAAGGTTGAATTCGACAATGAGATCGCTCTGGAAACCCTAAAGTGGCTCAAGAGCTGCATTGACGAGGGCATCTTCCGTCTGGTCGGCGATGACTACTATTTCTCCGGCCCGTTCACCAGCGGTGCCGTCGCTTCCTACACCGGCTCCAGCGCCGGCGTCGGCTACGCTACTGCCAATGACGGCAAGTTCGAGGTCGCCTGCGCTCCGATCATGCAGGATGCCAACGGCTACATCCCGTCATGGGGCGGCGGCATGGTCTGCTTCAAGTCCACTCCGGAAAGAGAAGAAGCTGCCTACAAGTGGCTGAAGTACTTCTCATCAACCGAAGTCGCTGCCAAGTGGGCCATCGAGTTCGGTGCTTCACCGGCTTACACCTCATCCCTGAATACTCCTGAGTATCAGGAATACACCAAGACGAACATTGCGGCTGCTGCTCTGGCTGCCGAGATGCCGAATCTGAACTGGCTGAGCGGCATCTACGGATCAAGCACTGTCCGTACGGAAATCGACAAGATGCTGCTGACCGTTCTGACCGGTCAGGCTGAACCCGAGGCCGCTCTGAAGGCCTGTGTCGAAGCCTGCAACGCAGCCCTGAACGAACACTAAGCACTAATTCAAGATCAGGTAATACTATAATAGTCACGGCCTTCGGGCAGGTGGCTATTATAGTATTTGCCCGGTTTTGCTGCCCTTTACATGTCTTCTGAGAAAGAGAGATCCCGCTATGAAGAAACTGCTGGTTTTCATGATCGATGCCCTGTGCTCATGCGACATTGAGTTCATGGCCACCCTGCCCAATCTGGGACCTGTTGTCAACAACGGATCATATGTCCGCCACCTTCTGCCGGTGCATCCGGCGCTGACCTACTGCTGTCATACTTCCATCCTTACGGGTACCTATGTTGACAGACACGGCATCGTCTCCAATGAACGCCTGCTGCACTGTGAAAAGAACGACACCTGGTTCGGCTACAAGCGCGAAGTAAACGATCCGACGCTGCTGGACTATGCCCGTGAGCATGGTCTGACGACCTGCTCGCTGAGCTGGCCGGTTTCCGCCGGTGCTGACTACACCTATAACTGGCCGATGGTCGTTCCCTATCATTACGACGGCTACAATCCGCTGCAGTATCTGGATAACGGCAACGCCACGCAGAATCTTCTCGACGCCTATTACTGGAAATATGGAAGATATATAAAAGGCAGGGACAGTTCCCTGGACTTGCTGACCATGGCCATCGCTCCTGACCTGATCAGGGACTTCGGCCAGCCGGACGTCATGCTGGTCAAGATGTGCGATCTGGACAGCGTCCGTCACAAGTACGGTGTCTACCATGAAAACACCAAGGAGCAGCTGCGTAAGCACGACGAGGAATTCGGCGTGCTGATGGAAAGTGTGAGACGCTATGGCGATCTGGAGAATACCAACATCGTCGTCATGGGCGACCACGGCCAGACGGACATCGAAGATGTCGTCAACATGAATGTCTTGTTGACCGAGGCCGGATTCATCCGCCGCAAGGACGGAAAGATCGTCGACTGCGACTGCTTTGCCCATTCCAACGGCCTGTCCTGCTACATTGAACTGCAGGATCCTGATGATCAGGTCATGAAGGAAAAGGTCAGGGAATACCTGGAAAGTCTGAAATACCATCCTGACATCCAGCTGCTGTATGTGATGGATAAGGAGGAAATGGAGCAGGCCTTCCATCTGGCCGGCCAGTTCGACTTCATCATCGAAAGCCGCCGGGGCATCGCCTTCAATGACGACCCGGACACCCCCTACCTGTGGAACAGCAAAATTCCCGGGGATCACTACATCGGGGCTGCCACCCACGGTTCCCGCCCGGACAGAAAGGAAACGACGACCTTCATCGTCTGCGGTCCTTCAGTAAGAAAGGGAACGGTCATCGACACCGCGGACATGGTTGACGAAGCGGTCACCATGGCCAGAATGATTGGATTTGACATGCCGGATACAGACGGCAGAGTATTAGAGGAATTATTGGTATGAAAGTAACACTTGAAAACCTGACTAAGCGCTTTGATGACGTCATTGCGGTCAATGACCTGTCAGCCACCTTCGAAAGCGGCAAGCTGATCGCCCTGCTGGGGCCTTCCGGCTGCGGCAAGAGCACCATGCTCAATATGCTTTCCGGCATCCTGCCGGTCACCAGCGGCCGGATCTACTTCGACGATGTCGACGTCACGGATCTGACGCCGGACAAGAGGGAAGTGGGGCTGGTCTTCCAGAACTATGCCCTGTATCCGCACATGACCGTGCTGCAGAACATTGCCTTCCCGCTGAAGATCAAGAAGGTTCCGAAGAAGGAAAGAAATGAAAAGGCGCTTCAGTTCGCCCGGATGGTCCACATCGAGGACTATCTCGACCGCCGGCCCGCCGAACTCTCCGGCGGCCAGCAGCAGCGGGTCGCCATTGCCCGGGCGCTGGTCAAGAATCCCAAGCTGTTATTGCTGGATGAACCGCTGTCCAACCTGGATGCCAAGCTGCGGGTGGAGATGCGTGAGGAGATCCGCCGCATTCAGAAGGCTTCCGGGGTTACGACGGTCTTTGTTACCCACGACCAGGAAGAAGCCACTTCCATTTCCGACTACATCATGCTGATGAAGCTGGGCGTAAAGCAGCAGTTTGACGCCACCAGAAATCTTTACGCTGACCCGGCCAATCTGTTCGTGGCCGACTTCATCGGTTCGCCGGCCATCAACCAGATCAGAGGCATCTGGCATGACGGCGGTTTCGTCGCTGACGGCGATCAGCAGGTAATAGAAGTCGCCGGACTGAAGATCGAAGAAGGAAGAAGAGTCGTGTTAGCCATCCGTCCGGAATCGCTGATCTTCAACGACGGTAAAGCGGCAACGGCTGTCAGCGTTAACGAGATCTATCAGGCCGGTAAGGATACTCTGATCAATGTTTCCCTGGCTGAGCAGAACCTGCGCGGCTACATTGACCCATATTACAATCCGGCAATCGGATCGACTGTCCGCTTTGATCTGCGCGATAAGGGCGTCTTCGTCTTCGACGAGGCGACCGGGGAGCGGATAAGATGAAAACCGTCAGAAAGAGAAAAAGGGACAGTGACGAGAAGGTGACCGTCAGATCGGTCGTCAAGCCGCTGCTGTTCATCGCGCCCTTCATGCTGGGCATTCTGGTATTCACTCTTTATCCCTTCATCAACGCCGTGCTGATCTCCTTCAAGGAAGACTACCGGGTTTTAACCGGCGCCTACAGCGGCTATGGCATTGCCAACTACACCAAGATCCTTTCCGATCCCACTTTCATCGGTGCGATCAGGAATACCACGCAGTACGTGCTGATCGTTGTGCCTGTCGCCATGGTGCTTTCCATCATCATCGCGGTCATGCTCAACAGCGCCAGCCGCCTGCAGGGCCTGTTTCAGACCGCCTATTTCATGCCGCTTGTCACTTCGACGGCAGCGGTCGGCCTGGTCTTCCGCTGGCTGTTCAACTATGACTACGGTCTGTTCAACTTCCTGCTGTCATTACTGGGCATTGATCCGATAAACTGGCTCAATAACCCGACCTATTCGATGATCTCCCTGGCCATCTACGGCATCTGGAGCATGATGCCCTTTACCATCATCCTGTTACTGGCCGGTTTGCAGAACATCGACAAGCAGTACTATACCGCCGCCAAGGTCGATGGGGCCAGGACGCTGGATCTGTTTTTCAACATCACCCTGCCCCTGCTGGCTCCGACCATCGGCCTGGTAGCCATCGTCAATACCATGAGCGCCTTCAAGGTGTTCGATTCGCTGTATGTCCTCTTCGGCGGCAAGCCGGGTCCGGCATACAACCTGTATACGGTCATCTACTATCTCTATGAGCAGTTCTATACCAAGATGAGACTGGGACCGGCGGCGGCCAGCGCCATGGTGCTGTTCTTCATCATCCTGGTCTTCACGCTGATCCAGAACTGGATCCAGAAAAAGTGGAGCTACCGCTAGGAGGTACCGGAAATGAAGAAACAGGCAACCGCAAAGAACATTCTGCTGTTCATCTTCCTGTCCATCGGCGCATTGACCATGATCTTCCCGTTCTTCTGGATGCTGGTTTCGGCAACCAAGACCTGGGCGGAATGCAACAGCACGCCTCCGACCCTCTTCCCGGCCAATCCGACGCTGATGAACTTCGTCTACGCCTTCAAGACGGCTCCTTTCCTGCAGTATTCCGCAACTCGCTGATCGTCACCCTGGCCTGCGTCAGCCTGACCATGTTCAATACCATTCTGGCTGCCTATGGCTTTTCCCGGCTGAAATTCCCGGGACGTGATCTGCTTTTCAGCCTGCTGGTAAGCATGATGATGATCCCCTTTGAGATGCTGATCATCACCAACTATTCCACCGTAGTAAAGCTGGGACTCTATGACACCCTGATCGCTCTGATCATCCCCTTTACCTCGAGCATTTTCTACACCTACATACTGAGGAATTTCTTCCTGTCGATTCCCGACAGCCTGTATTATTCCGCCCGTGTTGACGGCGCCAGTGACTGGCAGTATCTCTGGCAGGTCATGGTGCCCATCGCCCGTCCTTCGCTGGTGACCATCGGCCTGCTTAATGCCATCACCTGCTGGAACAGTTTCCTGTGGTCGGTGCTGGTCATCAATACCACCGCCAACCGCACGCTGCCCTTCGGTTTGGTCGCCTTCACTTCGGAAGCGGGCATCCGCTATGAAAGGCTGATGGCTGGGGCTTCGATCGTCGTCGTTCCGATGATCCTGTTATTCCTGTTCTGCCGCAAGAGCATCGTTACCGGTGTTTCCAAGGGCGGCCTGAAAGGATGAGAAAAGAACATGACCATAAGTGAACTGCACATTCTCAACCATGCCGACTATGACGGCGAATTCCGGGAAGATGAAAAGACTCCGGGGCTGAGCCGCTTCTACTGTGCCGTTGAGCAGGTACGCTCCCGGGACCCTGAACACTGTCTTCTGCTGGATGCCGGAGACAATATCAACCGCATACTCTGGCATGGCAGGGAAGTCTTTGACGGTCTGGCTCTGATCGGTACCGATGCCATGACCCTGGGAAACCATGAGTTTGACCGGGGCAGAGAACAGCTGGAAGAAAACATCGCTCATATCAATGAGACCTTTCCCATCCTCTGCAGCAACATCGTCTACAAGGACACCGGTGAATTCATCAGAGGAACAAAACCCTATGTGATAATTGAGAAGGCCGGCATAAAGTACGGCATCATCGGCTGTACGACCGAGTATACGCCCTACATGGTCACCGCCAGCGCCTTTGCGCCTTTCAGAGCTGAAAGTGAAGTCGAAGCATTGAGAAAGTACATTCCGATGGCCCGGAACGAAGGAGCGGAGGTCATCATCGGACTGTGCCATTTCCCCTTCTACTTTGATGAACAGAGTGAGAGCGGTGAGCTGATAGATGTCATTGATCAGATCATTGACCTTAAGCCTGATGTGATGATCGGCGGACACATTCCCGGCGACTACGCCCGGGTGTACAGAGGAGTAGCCGTTACCAAGGGCGGCTTCTCCGGCAAGAGCCTTCCCCATGTGACCCTGCAGTTTAATGAGGAGAGCAGAAAGGTCGTCGGCGCCAGCTGCGAGATCATCGACGTTCTGCATGATCACTTTGATCATGACGCTGAGATCGATGCGTTCGTCAGCCGGGTAACCGCTCCCTATCAGTATTACTTCGATGAGGTGATAGGCCACATGGAAAAGACGCTGAAGATGCGTCTGACCTGTGAAAGCGAGATGGGTGACTTCCTGTGCGATGCCATCCGCGACCGCATGAAGACTGACGTCGTCTACTTCAATACCACCAGCTGCGGAAGAGAGTTCCCGGCCGGCGACATCACCAGGTACAGCATCCTTTCCGTCATGGGCTTCAATGATCCTCTGATGCTGACGGAAATGACCGGAAAGCAGATATGGGAACTGTTTGAACTGGTCCACGAACCGGAGCGCTACGGCAATAACGGCAACATCATGTTTGCCGGACTGAATGTCAAGATGGATCATACCAGGCCGGCCGGTCACAAGGTCGTCTGGATCCGTGATGACCACGGTAACGACATCGATCCCGAGCGGCTCTATACGGTCACCACCAGTGAATACATGGCCTCCGGAGGCAATGATACATCGCTGATAACCCGGCAGCTGAAGTATGAAGACAGCGGCGTTCTGATCCATGATGCCCTGTACGACTACATCATCAGCAGGGGCCGGATAACCCCTCCTCAGACCGGCCGCTACATCTTCATCGGCGAGCCGGAGAACGACAATTCGCCATGGTAGATCAGGGCTTGAAAATCTAAATTTACATTGAAAAAATAGTGATCGAAAGATCACTTTTTTTCGGCTTTTCCGCCCTTTTCAAATTGTGAAAAAATGGCGTTTTAGGAACAAATAAACATATTATATTCAAAATGTTGAAAATTGGACCAAATTATTTCAAAATGCAGAAAGAATTTTCAAAAACCGTGAAAGAATATCGCGTTTTTCTTGTAAGCA
>JAGAFL010000095.1:0-14183 GCA_017612595.1 Erysipelotrichaceae bacterium
ATGACAACGGCATCATCTGGCCTCTCAGCATTGCCCCCTACAAGGTCGGCATCGTGCTCATCAACAGCAAGGATGAGACCCAGTGCGCGCTGGCCCGGAAGCTCTATGACGAACTGACGGCAAGAGGAATTGAGCCGATCATGGATGACCGCGACGAAAGACCCGGCGTCAAGTTCAAGGACATGGAGCTGATCGGCATCCCGATGCGCATAACCGTCGGCAAGGGCGCCGTGGACGATCAGGTGGAATTCCGTCTGAGAACGGAAAACGAAAACACCATGCTGACGTCTCAGCAGGCGATAGACCGAGTCATTGAATTATGCAAGTAGACAAAGCCCTCAGGGGCTTTTCCTTTTTCCTGATCATCCGGAAACGGCAAGGGGGAATAAATAATGGTGGTAGTTTTTCCGTGGGAGTGCTAGAATATTAGCATTATAACTGAAAGGAAACCTGTTATGAGAAAAGACGCTACAAGAGTTGAAATACCCGCCCTGATGCAGTGCATGATCGACCTCAAGCCGACCAGAAAGGAATGCGAAGTCTACATCGACCGCAAGATCGACGTCACCGAACTGGTCAACTACATCACCGATCTGAAGCAGAAGGGTATCCACTATACCTATTTCCAGGCCTTTCTGACCGCCATTGCCAAGGTCATGTACAACCGGCCGCGGCTGAATTACTTCGTCGCCAACCGTCACATGTACACGCACAATGACATCACGCTCTCCTTCGTCGCCAAGATCGCCCTGGAAGACAAGTCAGATGAGCTGATGCTGGTCGTCCCGGTCGAGGAAAACGACAATCTGCAGACCCTCGCAGCCAAGGCAACCGATCTGGTCACCACCCTGCGTAATTCCAAGCCGGACAAGACCGGCGCCAACGGCGCCGCCGAAGCCCTGGGCAAGCTGCCCAACATCATCAGAGTACCGATCTTCTGGCTGATGAAGAAGCTCGGCGAACGGGGAATGCTGCCGAAGTCACTGACCGACAACAACATCTACTTCACTTCGATGATCATCTCCAACCTCGGGTCCATCCGCTGCGGTGCCATCTACCACAACATCGCCGATTTCGGTTCCTGCTCATCGCTGGCTACCATCGGCGAAATTGAAAACGAGATGCGCACTAATGATGACGGGACTCAGGAACTGCGCAAGGTCTGCCACTTCGGCGTAACCCTGGACGAAAGGATCGGCGACGGCTTCTACTTTGCCCGCTCCATTGCCCTGATGGCACACATTCTCCAGCATCCGGAAACCCTGAACGATCCGGTAAGCACCAAGATCGACTTCTAGGTTATTAAGCCAAAAGAAAAGAACTGTCCGTTCTCTCAACCGACAGTTCTTTTGTTTTACTTCCGATACTTTTCCCTGAGTCTTGCCGCCACATAGTCATCGACGAAGCTCTCCAGCGGGCCGTTGTTGGCCGCAATGGTCTTGGCGGTCGAGGAGGACAGGAAGGAATACTGCGGCTTGGCCAGAATGAAGACCGTCTCCACTTCCGGAGCGATGGTCATGTTGGCGGTCGCCAGCTGCATCTCATACTCGTAGTCGGAAACGGCGCGGATGCCTCTGATGATGACTCCGGCCCCAACCTTGCCGGCAAACTCGGCCGTGAGTCCTTCACCGATGACGACGGAGACATTGTCAAGATGGGTAACGGCCTGCTCGATCATTTCCTTCCTTTCGGCAAAGCTGAAGGTGCCCGACTTTTCGTCGTTGGCCATGATGACGATGATGAGTTTGTCAACCAGAGCCGCTGCTCTTTCAATGATGTCCATGTGACCGTAGGTAATGGGGTCAAAGGAACCGGGATAAATTGCGATCATTTCATTTCCTCCTAGGCGATGAGCTTACGGCGCTCTTCGCGGCTTTTAAGATGTCTGTCGATGACCGCCTGGCACAGGCCCAGGCAGATCATGATTGACAGCATGGCGCTGCCGCCATGCGATATCAGTAACAGCGGGACGCCGGTCAGCGGGATCAGACCGCTGACGCCGCCGATGTTCATGAAGAAGTGGACAAACAGGTAACAGACCGTACCGATCAGAATGGCCTTGTCAGCTTCCTTCATTACCCGGCGGCTGTAATGGATCAGCCTCCAGATGATGATGAAGTAGCCGGCAAAGACGATGGCAATGCCGATCAGGCCCAGTTCCTCGGCGATGATGGCGAAGATGTAGTCCGCCTCTGCGGAAACCAGATAGCCGAACTTCTGAACGGAGTTGCCCAGACCGACACCCAGGATCGAGCCCTTGGAAATGCCCAGCAGGGAATAGAAGATCTCTCTGGTGGCGTCGTTGGTATAGCTGGGATGGTAGACCGCCTGGAAGCGGGCAGCAATGTGAGCCAGTCCGATGCTCTTCAGGAATTCCTGTCCGGCTTCCGTGAGCAGATAGGAATAGCCGAATCCCACGAGAACGATTCCGAAAACGGCAAAGATCTGCCAGGGAATCAGCACCCGGTTGGAGGGCAAAAGGAAGACCAGCACGCCGATGGCGGCGATCGCAAAGGCCGTGCCCATGTCCTTCTGAATGAAGGCGACGGTCAGCACCATGACCAGAAAGACGCCCAGAGGACGCATGATGGCCCTTGAGTAGAAGTGGAAGCCGTTAAACCGCTTGTCGCAGAAGAAGACTGCCGCGATCAGGATCACCACGATCTTGGCGAATTCGCTGGGCTGAATGTCAAACGGCAGCCACTTGGCGTAGATCCAGGAATAGTTGCCGTTCTTGGGTCCCTGCAGGTAGCAGCAGACCACGGCTCCGAAAAGCAGGCCCAGTTCCAGAATGATGACGGCATACATGCTGCCGACGCCGAACTTCTCCGTGCTGAAGTAGTTGGAGACGACGTGATAAGCGACTACGCAGAGAAGAACGATGGCCGCCGTCTTTCCCAGGGCGCTGATGGTTGCCTTTACCGTGGCGCCGGTATTGATCCGGGCGCTGCTGGTAACGATGATGCCGAAAACCAGCAATGCGTAGATTGCCATGGAAAGGATCGTATCGCTGCGCTTCGGGCAGACGAAGATGGAGCGGATCAGCTTGCGCAAATTACTCACCTCATACCTATTCTAACACTTCAGGACGGCAGCTGTCCCAGCAGCTGCCACAGACAGCGGGCGCTTTCCCGCAGGTTTTCCTGATTACCGCTGGCCAGATTGGTGAAAAGCTGGCCGGCATAGACTTCATTTTCAAAGAGTTTTCCGAATATTTCATCCATGATCTGCCGGCACTGCGGCTGTCTTTCTTCCGGGATGCACGGATTTGCCAAAAAGACAGAGGCAAGTTCATTCCGTCCTTCCGGATCCTTCCTCATGTGTCTGCCTTCGATCAGGCAGTCTCGGAACTGCTCATAGTGCTCAAAGCGCTCTATGCCGATGCGCTCGGCGTAATTGTTGGCATAAAGGACCATGTCGATGCCATGATCGCAATTGATCATCTCATGACTGCTGATCGGCAGGATGACCTTGGGATCCTGCTTCTGCAGATTGATGAATACTCCCTTTTCGATGTCGCGGTAGACGTTCTGCCAGAGATCATCGAGCCGTTCAAGGCCTCCGGTCTCGCTTCCCCTGGCCACGATGCGGCCATCAGCGATCCTCAGGGTACCCATGTCGTCAAATACTACTTCAACTCTTCTGACGCTTCTGTCAGTTCTCAGTTCATTGGAAAGTTCCATCAGCGCTTCGATCGTTTCGCTCTTGCCGGCTCCCATGTCACCGATCAGGAGAAGGCTTTTTCTGGTATCGTCGCGGAAATAGATCTCCATCATCGAGCCGCGCACCGGCAACCGGCCGCGGTCCAGCTGGGCAAGGTTATGCAGAGTCAGGATCGCATCCTTGATGACGGAAAAGCTGCCGTCACAGTTTCCGGATGACAGGGCTGCCAGGTGAATGCCGTTGTCTGCGTCGTGGTAGAAACCGCTGCGCGCCCCTTCTCCTGTCAGCCCGAACAGGCAGATCAGATCGGGGGTGCGGCTGAGACAGTCAGTTTCCTCGGCCAGTTCAAACATGTTCACCAGGCAGATGGCCTGAGCCAGATAGTCCTTATGGAAACAGGTCAGACACAGCAGATCGCCGACCTTCAGCGGCAGGCAGAAGAAATCCCGGATGTCCAGCGAAAAGGAATCCAGGGGATTTTCATCAAGACTCGCCATATCGCAATGCTTATCCGCATTCTCAAAGTCCATCATGATCGGTGTTCTCAGCATCACTCTGGCGATGAAGGGAACATTGCGCAGGGAAGCGTAGGCACCGGGCAGTCTGATCCGGTATTTCATCAGCAAACAGGAAGCGTTGCTTCCGGAACTGGTCTGCCGGTAGATCTTGTCTCCCCGGCCCAGCAGCTTCTCCCGGCAGGTGCGGTAAAGCTGGCGGATCAGGCTGTTGTATTTTTCGTCATAGTCAATAAAACTGCTCATCATGGCATCCGCGCGGTTGCCGCTGAGCAGGGTAAAGCGTTTCTTGCTGCGCCAGTAGCTGTAACAGTCCTCAGCGATGTACAGGGACTTCATGCGGTCCAGCTGGCTCATCTGCACTTCAGTGATCTCCTCGCCCTGTACCAGCAGCTGCCTGATCAGTTCGATCAGGGAAGGAACGGTCTCCTCCAGCGGCCGGCCGTTGGTCAGCCAGCGGTAGATCCGGATGTCGCGGACGGCCAGATCCTTGAAATAGCGCTGCAGAAAGGCATTGAAGCTCTCGCCCGCGACGAGTTCGTCAACGGACTTATAGGACTTGCGGGACAGGTTGATGATCACCGTGTCGCCGGCAAGATACACCGGCTGTTTCACTCTTCAGGCTCCATGCTCTTCTGTCTGAAGATCTCCGAAGCAATGACCGCCATGGCGCTGGAGCCATTCAGGGCATTGCGGAAATCGCTGGCGTAGGGAATGTAGATGAAGTCATCGCTGTTGTCCAGCACGGTTTTTGATAAACCGCGTAAGGGTCCGCCCAGACAGATCAGAATGCCCTTACCGGTAAAGTCGTAGTCATACAGGCAGACCGGTTCGCCGCCGCGGTAGGCGGAGATGATCCGGATGCCGTTTTCCTTAAGCACGTCCAGAGCCATTTCCAGATCGCCGACATGGCAGATCGGCAGCATTTCCGAAGCACCGGCTGAAGACTTGATGATCGTCGAATCGTCAAAGTCGACGATGTGATCCTTCAGGATGATGCCGTCGCAGCCGAAGGCATACAGGCTTCTGATCACATAGCCAAGATTATAGCTGTCTTCCACGCCTTCAACCAGGGCCAGGAAAGGCTGTTCCTTGTATAACAGAGAAGTAAGCGACTGCAGCTTGCGCTCGGAAACGTCGGCGAGAATGCCGCCGTGGGTCTTTCCGCTGGCCAGCTCCTCGATCCGGTCCGGTCTGACCTTTTCGACCTCGATGTGCTTGAGTTCAGCCTGACGGGTGATGAAAGTAACGTCCGAGCCGCTCTTGTTATAGGAAATGTAGATCTTATTGACCCGGCGGTACTTGCTCGCCAGGGCTGCCTTGGTCGCTATTGCGCCTTCGATAATGCTCATATGTTAATCCTCACTCATCTTGATGAAGCTGTAGCGATCTGCTTCCGCGGGAAGCTTTACCCACAGCCTCTGCATCGGCTTATTGGCCACCGTGACTTCATTGCCATCCTCATCCATCATCCGTTCGACCAGGAAGCTGATGTCCTCACCCTGAGGATTCATCAGCGCCAGCCGGTCACCCTTCTGATAGAAGTTGCGGGTCTCCAGCAGTCCCATGCCGTTGCGGTAATCGGCTACGGAGGCGACATAGTTCTGAGAAACCTGGGATGGCAGATTGTAGATCTGGCTTTCCGGATCCAGGCCGCCGTAGAAGCCGTCATAGGTCGGCCGGTTGGCCACCCTGGCCAGCAGACTGCGGCCATAGGCCAGATCCTGTTCGCTTATCTCACCTTTATTATAATATCTGTCGATCAAAAAGCGGTACGCTTTTATGACATTCGCCAGGTAGTAAGCCGTCTTCATCCGGCCCTCGATCTTCAGAGAAGCCACGTTCAGTCTGAGCAGTCTTTCCAGATAGTCCGGGGCTGCCATGTCCCGGGAACCCAGGGAAAGCAGGTACTCCTCCCGGTCCAGCAGCTGATCGCCGTGATAGAGATGATAGTTCCAGCGGCAGGACTGCGCGCAGCCGCCGCGGTTGGCATCGCGGTTGGTCAGCAGGTTGGAGATCGTGCAGCGGCCGGAATAGTTGGCGCACATGCCGCCGTGGATGAACACCTCAATGGGTACTTCCGCCCTGCTCATGATCGTTTTGAGGTTTTCGTAATCAACTTCCCGGCCCAGAACGACCCGGTCAGCGCCCCGCTGCTGCCAGTAGGACACCGCCTGCGAATTAGTTGAGGTCTGCTGGGTGGAAATGTGCACTTCCAGTTTCGGGGCAGCGCTTCGGCACATGGCCATGATGGCCCGGGAAGCGCAGATGATGGCGTCAACGCCGTATTCCTCCAGCTTTTTCAGATAGTCTTCCAGGCCTTCGAAGTCGCTGTTATGCGGTATCATGTTGACCGTCACGTAAACCCGGCTGCCATGCTGGTGGGCAAATTCGGCTGCTTCCCTGATGTCTTCCAGAGAGAAGTTGGAAGCCCGGGCGCGCAGGGAAAACTGCCGGCCGCCGAAATAGACGGCGTCGGCGCCGTAGACGATTGCGGTCTTCGCTCTTTCCAGATCACCGGCCGGAGCCAGCAGTTCGGTCCTCATTCCTGTTTCTCCTTATCCAGCACCGTCCGGCGGACGGCGGAAATGCTGCCATAGGAAGTGTGGCCGTCCCGGACGGGCAGCTGTTCATAAGCTTCTTCAGCGCTCTTTTTCCCGTCCAGCACCTCCAGATGCAGACGCAGAGCTTGCAGAGTGTCGTCATCAACACCGATGGGATCATCGAAGATGATGCCCTTAAGCGGAAGAGCGGCGATTTCCCTGATGCTGTCCAGGGAATGCAGGCAATAACCGTACAGCCAGCTGCCTTCCGGCTTTTCGACGATCGGCATCATCAGCTGACGGCTTTCTTCCTGAAGATACCAGTTCTCCAGCCTCTCCTGCTGTTGCTGCAGATAAAGGCTTACGAACCGGCGCCGGCTGCAGGCAATCAGCACGGGGCCGTAAACTCTCAGCCAGCAGCCGTACTCATTGTCTTTGGCGATCTGATAGCCGTCCTTCAGGGGAATGTCCTTGGAAATGACGCAGCCGTCCATGCCATCCAGCAGCAGCTGGCGGACATCATAGCTGTTGGTCAAAAGCGTCTCCGGGGCATACAGGCATTCAAGATCCAGATTGTCCCTTTCCACCATCATCCGGACACCGAGATCGCCGATCAAAAGTCCGTCGGCTCCTTCATCTTTCAGAAAACGAAGATAAGCGCTCAGATCTTCCAGCTCATCTTCGCCATAGAGGCGGTCTGTCCGGATGATTACCTTCAGTTCTAGTCCGTGGGCTTTGCTGATGAACTTCCGGATCTGCTCTCTGTCCATAAAGCTGTTCCCACTGGAAAAATGCCCGTCACCGATCAGCACGTGGCTGATGGGAAAGCGGGCGGTTTCAGACAGACTGTCAATGTTGTTCAGTGAAACGATGATGTTCATTTTCCTAATGACTCAGCTTTATGCCGAACTTTTTCAGCAGTCCGGCGGCGAAGTTCAGAACCTTGCTGATGAACCAGCGGATGGCCTGACGGTAGGAGGCATCATGCCAGTAGAAAGCGAAAAGCAGGATCAGCGAAACAGCAACGACGCTGACGCCTCTGATCAGCATGCCCAGGATCCCTTCCGGCATGTATGAGGTAACGAAATAGCAGGCGGCGCAGACGATCACGGAAACGATGACTTCCCTGATCTCCCAGAGGTAGTATCTGCCGACCGGCTGATGGAAGAAATTCTTGAAAAGGACCTTGTCCAGGAAAGGAACGCTGATCGCATAGACCAGTACCGAGGCGCCGATGACGCCGTAGAGGCCAAACGGTCTTACCAGGACGATGCTGAGAATGATGTTGGCGAAATTGGCCACGTACATTCTTACCATGTCTTCCCGCCATAGACCGGCGGCATCCTTGTACAGGGCAACGATCTTCTGCATGACCGTAAGATAGAAGCACAGGACAAACATTACGACCAGATCGACCGTCAGAAGGCTTTCCTTGCCGAAGCTGAGCTTGATGAACGGCTGGTAGAGGCAAAGCATGGCAGCTGAACAGACGGTGATCAGCCAGCTGTTGATGCAGCTGAACTTGCGGAAGTTGTTCATTACCTTATCGCGGCTTTCCACCACCATCGAGTTGCCGACACCCGCCAGCATGGAATCGTAAATTACCATCAGCAGTCCGAGCACGCCGCTCATGACATAGTAGTAGTTATTGTAAATGGCGTTCATCTCCAGGGAGATGGCGGCGGTGATGACGATGGTGTCCAGTGACAGCATCATCATGTTGTTAAGCTTGACGGATAACAGCGGGAGCATCTTGCTCTTGATCTCGGAGCGGCGCTGATCAGTGATCCTGGCCCGCTGGAGAAACTGCGGGTAGTGGCGGTCGACGTACAGAGAAGTAAGGATGGCTCTCAGCGCCGTGGTTATCGGCAGCATGAACGCGTAGACATAGAAGTTTTTGGTCAGATACAGGGCAGCGGCCTGGCCGCCGTAGAGGATGACCATGACGAAGAAACCGATGCAGGAAACCACGTCATTGCTCTGCATGGCATTCAGCAGCGAAGTCTTATAGGCAAACATCGCATAAGACAGGGCCGTATGAACCAGATAGATCAGGTAAAGAAGATAAAGGTTGATGTCTGCCGGTACGGAGCCGCTGATCAGATGCGGCAGAAAGGGCATGATGATGATGCCGGCCAGCATGACGACGGAGCCGATGATGAAATACAGCCGGCGCAGATAGCTGAGTATCTGGCAGATCGCTTCCTGATCATCTTCGGCTATGGGCTTGTAAAGGTAATAGACGACGGCCGTCCCGACACCGAGTTCGGAAAGGCAGAGAACGTGCAAAATGGAATTAAACATGCCGCTTAATCCCAGATAGTCGATTCCCAGTCTCTTGAGGACGATTATTCTCAATATGTAAGGGCCGACCAGACGGGTGATCTTCTCCATCATCCCCCAGAAACTGCCCGATATTGTCTTTTTCGTTCTTTCAATTTTCATCATCACACCTCTTTATCGGTTCTGACAACAAAAATTATAACATATCCCCCGGTTCTTTTCCGCCGTTATTTGCTCAGCTCGTATAGCTGCTGATCCAGCTGACGGATCAGCTGCGCAGCGGAGAGCGAATAGCGGTAATGTTCCTGCCGGTAGTTTTCCGCCGCCCGGTAACATACCTCATTGGCGCAGCTCAGCGACATGATGTCGTTTCTCTGAGCCAGGAAGGCACCGCAGCAGCCTACCAGAACATCCATCAGTCCGGCCTTGTGGCTGAGCAGCTGGCTGTCATGACCGATCAGAATGCCTTCCCGGTCGATGGACAGACTGCTGGCCGAACGGTAGAGGATCTTCAGGTCAGCGTATTTCCGGCTGACTGCCGTTATTTCATCCAGGAAGCTGGACGGCGACGGCGTACCGAAAAGATCAGCGTAGGCGCTCTCGTCCAGCATCAGCACGGTTGCCGCCTTTCTTTCCAGCAGCTGAGCCTGATTTTTCAGATCTTCAACGCCCTGCGGGGCAAAGAGGACCGGACGGCCGCTGGCCATCAGCCTTTCCACGATGATCTGACCGCGGCTGAAGCCGCCGGCATAGATGATCAGGTCATAGCGGCTGTAGTCGATCTCCTTGAGGTCGCCGGTCAGGCCGCTTTCCTCAAGCAGTATTCTCTCCACTTCATAAAGGCGGGAACCCACCATGTCATAGCTCTTCTGATCGCCGGCCAGGGTTACCCGCTCACAGCCGCTGGCCAGAAGGCTTTCGCAGGTCAGCAGATAGCCGGAAGTCGACAGACCGCTGCCGGCAAACAGCAGCACGTGGGCATGGCTGTCCATCCGCTTAAGCTGGTTCTTCAGATCAGACGGCTCCAGCGTATTCACGTTGGAAGAGATGGAACCGATGGCATCATAGCTGAGTCCGACCGATTCGCATACCAGCTCGCCGACATAGTCGCATCCCGGCTTCAGGAACAGTCCCAGCTTGGGCAGTTCAATGGTCATGGTCTTGTCAGCCCTGACGCAGCAGCCGTACAGGGAGCCGTCATTGCCGTCCAGACCGCTGGGCAGATCACAGCTGAGAACGTAGTTGTCAGCCTCGTTGACCCAGCCGATCACATAGCTGTCCGGATAGCTGATCATTTCGTCGAGATCGCTGCCGAAAAGACAGTCGACGACATAGCGGCTTTCCATGATCACATCCTTCATCAGGCGCGGATTGTCAATGACTTCCAGGCCGTTCTGGATCACCAGCTGATAATAAGGGTTCTCTGAGGAGCCGTGGTAGATGATCCTTGAGCTTAAGTGGCTGTTCTTGAGCAGAAGATAGGCCAGCACCAGGCCGTAGTTGCCGTTGCTGTTGTCGCCGCAGAGAATGAGCACGTCTCTGGCCCCATCGGCCAGAACGATGTTCTGCAGCGCCTGAGCGACCAGAACGGCATAGTCCTGCGGGCTGTATCTTCCTTCATTGATGTCGCGGCTTTCGATCAGCCGCATCTGTGAACTGCTGACAACTTTCATGTTTCTGCCCTGCCTTCTTACTTGATGTTATGGTTATAGAAGCTGCGGTTCTCCAGAGCGAAGTTTCTCTGGGTGAACTCCTTGGTTCCCACAGCTGAGAGTTCCTTCTGGATCATGGTCATCTTCGCATCGATGTCATCGATGTAGTGGAGGGCCTCGGCTTCAATGGTCGCCGGAAGGACCGGTGAGCCGAATTCATGCTCCCCATGATGAGCCAGGACCATGTGCCTTAACAGCAGCACGGCCTCGGAATCGATGCCCAGCTTGTCAGCGGTCTGCTTGATGATGGTCTGGGCTATGGAAATGTGACCGATCAGCTTGCCTTCCAGAGTATACTCGGTTACCGTACCCTCGGAAAGCTCGACTACCTTGCCGATGTCGTGCAGAAGCACGCCGGCAACCAGCAGGTCGCGGTTGAGATAGGGATAGTTTACCACCATCATGTCGGCCAGCTTGAGCATGCCGCAGATGTGGGTGGCCAGACCGCCGTAGTATTCGTGGTGATTGCGCACGGCGGCGGCGCTGCTGTAGATCTGCCGGTCATAGGTCCGGTAGACATCGGAAACGATGCGGAAGATGTCCTGGTTGTTGAGTGAATGGATGGCATCCTCGATCATCGCGCGCAGCTGCGCCTGGCTGTAGGGGCCGGTCAGCACGTATTCGCTCATGTCGATGCCCTCGTTATCCGTTTCCTCCACGTCAATGACCTTCAGCTGCAGCTGATTGCGGTAGGAGATGACTTCTCCCCTGACCATGATGACGCGGCCCGGACGGACGATCTCCAGCTGCGGTTCCCGGACGTCCCAGAGCTTGCCTTCGATCGTGCCGGTATTGTCCCGGAAGGTAATGGAAAGATACGGCGCATTGGCATTGGTCACGCCGCTCTTGCAGGCCACCACCAGCATCGGTCCGTCGACCTGCATCTTGCTGACAAATTCACTGATCTTCATATTCTTCCCCTTCCTGTCCGTAACATTCCTGGATCATGCTGTATTCATAGCCCCGGGAAAGCAGATACTGTACCGTCTGCCTTCTGAGCTGAGTCCCACTGTATTTCTTCCCATAGCGGGTTACTGCCTTGGCCAGATCGCGCTGAAGATTGGCCTTTTCATTCTCCTCATCCATCTTCAGATCCAGCTGCTGAAGGATGCCGTCGATGTCTTCGAAGCCGTCAGCGGCCAGCTGCTGGCGCAGATGCTGAAGCTTCTGCCGGTAGGAGCGGTTAGGATCGCGGCTCCAGATCTTCTGAGCCTTCAGCACGCCCCGGCGCAGTTCTTCCTGCTCATCGACATCGGCGATGAGCTGGCAGGCCGTCTGGCGGTCAATGCCCCGTCCGGTTAAATTATACAATGTTTTGCGGCGCCCTAACAGTTTATTCTGGTCGGCGTAAAGCTGGGAAGCAGCCACATTGCCGTCATTGAGATAGCCGGCCTGCTTCAGGGTGTTCAGTATCCTTTCGCCGTCTTCGGCAGGCAGTTCCTTCATTCTGGAAAGAACCTGCCTCATTTCCTTTTCGGTATGGTCGCTGGCCGCCAGCTTGCGCAGGCAGCGGCGGTAACAGTAACAGTAGGTATGCTGCTGATCAAGCCGCTCGGCGGTCTGCTGATCGACGACGTCCCCGGCGGAAAGCGGCTGCCGGAGATAATCATCCAGAAGGATCCGGTAGACCCGGCTGCTCTGCTGATCTTCACAGCGCAGCGAGACGACGTCGCCGTCGATCTTTATCTTCTTAACGGTCAGTTCCATCCGCTGTTCTTCCCCATTCTTCCAGGCTTTCTCCCTTTACCAGCCAGGCTTTTTGAGCCAGAGCGGCCAGCGGGTCGTCAGAATGGGAATCCGAATAGAATTCCTCGATCTGAGAACGGTCATAGCCGGCTCTTTCCATCTCCGTGATCTTCTGAGCGCGCGAGCAGTTGGGCCGGCGGACTTCTCCGGTCTTTCTGTCGACATCGGAAGCTACCAGGTGGCTGATGAACAGCCGGCGGCAGGCGCCCTCAACGAGAAACTGCGGCGAACCGCTGATGACCAGATCGTCATCGCGGTGCTTCTGAAGATACCAGCCGTGTACTCTCTCTATATTCTTATCCCAGAAATCCTCAAGATCCCCGTCAACATCGTCAAGCAGCGGCAGAAAGCTGTACAGATGTCTTTTCATCTCCGTGATGTCGATGATTTTCAGGCCGTAAAGAAGGAATCCCCATAACTGTCCAGGCAGGCATTTCAGGATGCGGGGATGGCGGCGGAGACAGTAAAACAGGAAGTCAGCCGTGCTGTTGCGGTGATAGATTGTCTTGTCAAAATCGTACACGTTCATATGGTTATGATATCACACAATTTCTTTCAAAATCACATTATTTCACATATAGTTTACATAATTGTGTATGGTATTGGATGCTACCATAAAGGTGCAAGTAAAGAGAGTGCTTGCAGAATATTCTCCTTTCTATTTTTGAATATTATATCCCCCTTAAACGTAATAAAGCAGGACGCCGTCCTGCTTTATTCATTTTTATTCGTTTTTCGTTACGGCTGCGGTGATTCTTGATCATGTCATGCCAGCAGCTCCAGCAGACACCTTCATAGAGATCATTGCCGCCGATGACCACCTGGGCACCGTCCACACAGACATAGCCGTCGGAGTCGAAGCGGGCGTTGACCGTCGCCTTGGCGCCGCAGCGGCAGATGCTCTTGATCTCGGTAATGGAATCCGCCAGTTCAAACAGGCGCTTGCTGCCGGGGAAAAGGTGCGTCTGGAAGTCGGCTCTTAAGCCGAAGCACAGCACCGGAATATTTCTTTCCGAAACGATGATCCGCAGATCGTCGACCTGTTCAGGCGTCAGAAACTGACACTCATCGCAGATGATGACGTCGATGCCGTCAGGGCAGCGCTTCAGGATGCTGTCGCCGGCAGCGATGACATCCGCCTCCGCCTGCAGTCCGATCCGGGACTTCAGAATGGTGGCGCCGTCGCGGTTGTCGGTAGCCGGCTTGATCAGCCAGACCTTTTTGCCTTTCTCCATGTAGTTGAACCTCGTCATCAGGGCATTTGCCGTCTTGGAGGAATCCATCGCACCGAATTTGAAATAAAGCTTAGCCATTGTGGTTACCTTCTCTCTGTAAGTAAATTATATCACCGCCAAAGGCCCTGTGATATAATTTAGGCGGAATTAAAGGAGGAAGAATCATGTCTGATACCTTCAGGATCATCCTGGTGCCGCTGTGCTTGACGCTGGTCCTTTTTTCCCTCATCGTGATGACCGTCTTCCGCCGGCTGATCAGCCATGGCGATCAGATGACGAATGAACAGCTGAAGAAGACGAAGCTCTTCGCATTCATTCTGCTGGCTCATATCATTATCTCCCTTCTGGTGATCAGCGTCTATCTGCTGATCAGGTTCATGAGATAATGAACGGCTGCCTTACCTTAACCGTTAACCGCGACTGCCGGCTGGAAGAACTGCTCAGAGAGCAGCTTTGCCTTTCCCGCCGCAGTATTAATTCGGCAAT
>JAGAFL010000007.1:0-5420 GCA_017612595.1 Erysipelotrichaceae bacterium
AAAAGGCCATCCCCATGTCAGCAAGGAACGTGGCGGTTTACCATGACGGGGTGAAACTGCTGGGAAGGATCCTGCTTCCCGGTTTTGACAATGAAGAAGAGAAGGCGCCGGTGGTACTGCTGCTGCACGGCTTTCCCGGCCATGAAAAGTTCGACGATCTGGCCCAGGCACTGCGGAGATGCGGTTTCGTGGTTTTCCGGACCGGCTTTGCCGGCTGCTGGGGCAGCGGCGGAAACTACCGCTTTTCCACGCTGACGGAAGATCTGAAGGCCAATCTTCAGTATCTCCTCGACAATGCGGATGAACTGCATGCCGATACCGGCAGGATCTTCCTGATTGGCCACAGCATGGGCGGTCTGACCGTCTTAAGAGCGCTGGCCGACGGTCTTCAGGTAAAGGGCGCCTGTCTTCTGGCCCCCTGCAATCTGGCGCAGAGACTTGAAGAGGAAGAAGAAAAGTTCGACGGGGTCTTCGCGAAGGCTCTTGATTTCATCGCCACTCCCAATGGAACGATTGAAGATCTGAAGCAGGATCTGCAGGGAAGACTGGAAGAATGGCGGTTTGAACAGCTGGCCGGCAAGATTCCAAGTGAGCTGCCGCTGCTGTTTGTCGGCGGCAGTAGAGACGGCGTCTGCCCGCCGGTGACCCACATGAACAGAGCCGTCAGTGTTCTGAAAGCCAGAGGCGCTCAGGTGACTGCCGTTGAACTGGACAGCGACCATTCCTTTCAGGATCAGCGGCCGGAACTGATCGAAACAGTTGTCAGCTGGCTGATCAAAAGAGACGCCGAAATGCGGAAAATGCATACAATGAAAGGGTTTTCTGTTTATTAATCCGGTTCTGTATGTTATTATTAAATTACAAAGCTAATAAACAAGGAGGAATCATAATGAAAAAGTTTATTGCTGCTTTACTGGCTGTAACCATGCTGTTCAGCTTCGTCGGCTGCTCAAACAACAATGGCGGCGGTGAAGACGGACCTACTGGTGAGGTCATGATTTATTCTTCCATGCAGCAGGTCGTCCTGGAAGCACTGGAAGCAAGATTTGAAGAATTATACCCCGGTGTCGACATGAGCTTCGTTCAGGCCGGCTCCGGCAAGATCAGCACCAAGCTCACCACCGAGCTGCAGGCCGGCACTGTCGAGTGCGACATCGTCTGGCTGGCTGACGCTTCTGAATTCGTAGAATACAAGAACGCCGGCAACCTGGTTGCTTACGAGTCAAAGTATGCCTCAACCGTTGACCCGATGTTCAGAGACCCGGACAACATGTACATTGGTGCCCGTGCCGTTCTGATCGGCTTCGCCTATGCTCCCGATCAGGTCAAGGAGACCCTTTCCAACTGGAAGGACCTGCTGAAGCCCGAATACAAGGACAAGATCGTCATGACCGATGCCGGCGCTTCCGGATCAATGAAGACCTGGCTGTATGTTCTGGTCAATCATCCGGATTACGGCTGGGATTTCATCCAGGCTCTGTATGAAAATGGTCTGAAGCTTGAATCAGGCACGACCGCAACCCACAACAAGGTCGCTGACGGCACTTATGCCATCGGTGTCGGCGTTGAATTCGTTGCCAAGAACCTGATCGCTGACGGCGCTAACCTCGCCTGGGCTGAGATCGTTGATGATGCCATTGCCTACTATTCACCGATCGCCATCCCGAAGGGCTGCCCGAACCTGGAAAACGCCAAGCTCCTCTACGACTTCATCATGAATCCTGAGGAAGGCCAGAGAATCCTGGTAGAACAGAACGTTACTCCGGTTCAGCCGGCTACCAAGGTTCCTGACACCATGCATCCGGCCAGCTGGATCGTTGAGCATGCCATCGCCTTCGACGTTGATGACATGGCTGCCAAGTCAACCGAAATGCTGGCAAAGTACGATTCAATCTTCAAGAAATAATCGCTTAGGAATCTATCGTTTTATGCGGGCTTTGCAGCGATGCAAAGCCTGCATTTGTATTAGTAAGGGAGATTAGTATGACAGTTAAACTAAAGTATGAGGATCTCACCGTTACATACAGGGACCGGGTAAACGGCGATAACACCGTCGTCGACGGCCTCAACCTGGAAGTCGAAGAGGGCCAGATACTCGGCATCGTCGGACCTTCCGGCTGCGGCAAGACGACTTTGGTGCGTGCTCTGTGCGGATTCATCAATCCCGATAAGGGCAACATCTACGTCAACGGCAACCTGGTCTTCTCCAAGGAGAAGAAGATCAACGTCGCACCCGAAAAGCGCAACATCGGCGTCGTCTTCCAGGACTACGCCGTCTGGCCGCATCTTTCGGTCTATGACAACATCGCCTATCCTCTGAAGAAGAGAAAGGTCCCCAAGGATGAGATACCCGGCAAGGTTGCCAGCGTACTTGAACAGGTGCGCATGTCCAACTATGCCAAATACATGCCCGCTCAGCTCTCCGGCGGTCAGCAGCAGCGCGTTGCCATCGCCAGAGCTCTGGTTTCCTCGGATGACATCATCGTCCTCGATGAACCGATCACCAACCTGGACGCCAAGCTGAGAGAGGAAATGATCGTGGAGATCCAGCTCATTCAGAGACGGCTGGGCACCACCATCATCTACATCACCCATGACCAGGAAGCCGCTCTGCAGCTGTGCGACAAGATCGCCATCATGCAGCCGGACGGCAGGATCTGCCAGATCGGTACCGACGAGCAGATCATCACCCATCCGGCCAACAAGTTCGTCTTCCAGTTCATCGGTGTTTCCAACTTCATTGAAGTGTTCAAGAAGAAAGACGGATACTATCTGCATCTCAGGGATGCCGATGTGAAATATGCCGACAAGCAGCCGGAAGGCTGGCCCAAGGACGCTGACAAGGCCCTGATGGGCATCCGTCCGATGGACATCATCTTCGATGACAGCTCACCGATCCGGGCCCGGATCAAGACAGCTGTCTTCCTGGGAGCACAGTTCTCCTACTTCATCGAGCTGGGCGGTCAGGAATTCCGCGTTCAGCGCAATACCCTGGATTCTCTGGATGACAGGGAGTACAACGAAGACGACGAGATCGGCATCCGGCTGGTCAATGAAAAATACTACGAGTATGAAGATCTCTCCGGAAAGGAGGCGGCATAATGGCACTCTTTAAAGACAGACGCTCCGACCTGGAAAAGCAGGAAGGCTTCAAGTTCGGCCTGGAACAGGGTCTGACCCTGACTTCCGTCATTCTTCTGGCCATCATCGTCGTCATTCCGGTCGCCATGATCATCCTCAATACCTTCTGGGACGCTGAGGGTCATCTGGATCTGGCAACCTTCTGGAATGTCATCGTCAGATCTGACAACCTGAAGGCCATCAAGAACACCGTCGTGATCTCGCTTTCCGCCACCGTAGGCTGCGCCCTGATCGGCGTCTTCTTCGCCTGGCTGTTAGGCAGATCGGACATTCCGGCCAAGGGATTAATGAGAACGCTGTTCTCCATCCCCTTCATGATCCCGCCGTTCTTGGGCGCCATGTGCTGGGATTTGATGCTGTCAGGCCGCAGCGGCTACGTCAACAAGTTCCTGATGTCACTGTTCCATCTGGAGAACGCACCGTTCAACATCAACTCCATCGGCGGCATCATCTTCGTTGAGATCATCTACTTCTTCTCCTTCGTCTATCTGCAGGTCATCTCCTCTCTGGAGAGAATGGACCCGACCCTGGAGGAGTCAGCCCGCATCGCCGGCGCTGATCAGATGTACGTCATCAGAAAGATCACCCTGCCGTTAATGGTACCGTCGATCTCAGCCGGCGTTCTGCTGGTTCTGATTTCCACGCTGTCGCACTACGGCGTTCCCTCGATCATGGGCTTCTCGCAGAACATCTACACGCTGCCCACCAAGATCGTCGAACGGATGTACGCGGCCGGCGGCAGCTTCGAAGGCATCAGAGAGGCTACGGCTTTGTCCGTCTTACTGGTCGTCATCGTTGCCGCGGCGCTGGTCGCTCAGCGGGCCGTACTGAATGTCGGCCGTTATGACATCATCAAGGGCAAGAGCATGCGCCCGACCCTGATCAAGCTCAGGGGCGCCCGCATTCCGCTGCTGATCGTCTGCATCTTCTTCCTGATCCTGGTCGTCATCGTACCGCTGGTCGTTCTGGTTCTGGTCAGCCTGTTAAAGGCTTACGGCTTGCCGATCGTTAAGGAGAACCTGTCACTGATCAACTACACCAAGGTATTTGCTCAGAAATCCGTCATGCAGGCGATCAAGAACTCTCTGTTCCTGTCCGTCTCTGCCGGCATCATCTGTCTGTTCCTTGGCGTCATGGTTGCCTATGTCGTCTACAAGGTCAAGCCGAGAGGCCGCGGCATCATCGAGATGCTGGCCGTGCTGCCGTACTCCTTACCGGGAACCGTTCTTTCCATCGGTGTCATCCTGGCCTGGAGCGGCAAGATCTTCGGAATCAGACTCTACAATACCATCTGGATCATCCTGATTGCCTACTGCGCCAGATACCTGTCCTACACGCTGAAGTCTTCGGCTTCCGCCCTGCAGCAGGTCCACTATTCACTTGAAGAAGCCTCGAGATCCTGCGGCGCCACCAAGATGGGCGCGCTGATGGACATCACCCTGCCGCTTATCAGACCGGCCATGGTCTCCGGATTCTTCATGGTCTTTTTGCCCGCCATGCGTGAGCTGACGACCTCCGTACTGCTGTACGGACCGAAGTCAAGAACATTGGGCGTACAGATCTATCAGCTGAGAGAAAACGGCTACATGTGTCAGGCAGCGGCCCTGGCGTCGGTGACGATCGTCATCATCATCGTGTCCAACAAGGTCGTTGAATTCATCACCAAGGACAGAAAGGGAGTGTAATTAATGGATCAGATCGTACTGAAAAACGTTAAGAAGACATTTACCACCAAGTCGCTTGGCACGGTCACAGCCGTTGAGAACATCAACCTGAACATCAGGGAAGGCGAATGCTTCTCCATCTTAGGTCCTTCCGGCTGCGGCAAGACCACGACCTTGAGAATGATCGCCGGCTTCGAAGACCTCTCCGAAGGCGAGATCTACCTGGGCGGTCAGCCCGTTTCCATCAAGGAAAAGGGTCTCTACGTACCTCCGGAAAACCGCGGACTGGGCATGGTCTTCCAGGCCTTCGCCGTCTGGCCGCATATGAACATCTTTGACAACGTCGCCTTCCCTCTGAAGGTGCAGAAGCGTCCCAAGGACGAGATCGAAAGCCGCGTCAAAAGCGCGCTTAAGTCCGTCTCCCTGGACGGCATGGAAAAGGTGTTCCCGGGCGATCTGTCCGGCGGTCAGCAGCAGCGTATCGCTCTGGCCAGGGCCATTGTCGTCAACCCCAAGGTCATGCTTCTCGATGAACCGCTGTCCAACCTCGACCCTAAGCTGAGGGAGAACATGAGATTCGAGATCAAGGCTCTGCAGAAAAAGTACAACTTCACC
>JAGAFL010000096.1:0-10132 GCA_017612595.1 Erysipelotrichaceae bacterium
GGCCTGCTTGCGAATCACCTTGCGCAGATACTCTCTGACCTCTTCACGGTCTTCAGTGTCCTTCAGATTCGCCATCATCTCATCAAGCAGTTCCATGACCTTCAGATTGGCGCCGCCGTGCTTGGGCCCCTTAAGAGATCCGATGGCTGCCGAAATGGCGCTGTAGGTATCGGTGCCCGTGGAGGTAACGCAGCGAGTGGTAAAGGTGGAGTTGTTGCCGCCGCCGTGATCGGCGTGCAGAACCATGCACAGATCCAGCAGTCTGGCTTCCTGGTGGGTATAGTTCTGATCGGGACGGTAAATGTCCAGAATGTGCTCAGCCGTAGACAGTCCGCTCTTGGGATAATGGAAATACAGCGACTTATGCTGGTAGGTATGCCGTAAGGACTGGTAGGCGTAGATCATCATGGTCGGCAGCTGGGCGATCAGGTTGATCGACTGCTTCATGACGTTCTCCAGCGAGGTGTCATCGGGATTGTCATCATAGGAATACATCGCCAGCACCGATCTGGCCATCTTGTTCATCAGGTTGGGGGAAGGCGCGTTCATGATCATCAGTTCGGCAAAGCCAGCCGGCAGTTCCCGGTGTTCTTCCATCAGATGATGGAATTTTTCCAGCTGCTCTTTGGTTGCCCGGGAGCCGAACAGCAGCAGCCAGGCCACTTCCTCAAACATGAATTTGTCGTTATTGATCGCTTCGTCCACCAGATCCTGCAGGTCGATGCCGCGGTAGATCAGCTTGCCGTCAATGGGAATGATCTTATCCCCCTGGCGGTCGTAGCCCACGACATCGCAGATGCTGGTCAGTCCGGCCAGCACGCCGGTACCGTCGGGATTGCGTAGTCCTCTCTTGACGCCGTACTGCTCACTGAGTTCGGCGTTGATGCAGTTGTGCTTGCGGTATTCGCCGCAAAGTGAGGTGATCTCCTCTTCCGACAGTTTCGCTATGCTTGGATAAATCATCTTGATCCTCCCTTCCTGCGGTAATAGTTCATCAGACAGCCGTCTGACAGTATCTGTCTCTCCTCATCGGTCAGCTCGCCCAGATCCAGCTGTATCGATCTGACGGCGTTCTTTCCGTATACCTCAGCCCGGATCACCGTTGAGCGGGCTATCGCTTCCCTGATACCGGGAATGAATACCCAGTCGCCTTTTTCAACCAGAGTCCTGTCCTGAATGACAAACGGCAGGATGCCCCAGTTGATGCAGTTGCTGCGGTAGCGTTTGGTGGCGTAATCCAGGGCAAAGTTGGCTGCCCCGCCCAGTACCCGCTGGCAGGAAGCGGCCTGTTCCCTGGCGGAACCGTCACCCGGCCTGTTGGCGTAGATCGCTGAGCCGATGTTCATCTGCGGATGCTCATTGATCAGTTCCCTGACGGAATCGGGAATATCCGTCACACACTTCAGATCCCTTACCGCCTTTGCCTCGCTGACATAGTCAGGATCGCGGCGGGAAAGGGTGAATTCCGCCAGGCGCTCCGGATTGGAACGGTAGCTGCTGGTCTCTCCGGAGGGAATGAGTTCATCGGTAGTCGTGACCGGATCGTCGATGTAGCTGACGATCTTGACCAGCAGGTCAGCGGACAGTTCCGGGATCGTTGGCCAGGGCTTGATGTTGGGACCGTAAACCAGTTCCGCGTCATCATCAGGATGACCATAGCCGTTAAATACGCGTCTTTCATAGATTGCCGTATCATAGGCCGGTGTCGGTATGCTTATTTCAGTGTCCAGATCGCTGGCAGCTCTCAGGATACCGCCGTTGGCGGCCGTGGCAGCGATGCTGCGGGCATCCATCAGGGCGACCAGGGCGATCTGTCCTTCCGCCGGCTTGGAGCCTTCGCGGTTGGGGAAGTTTCTGGTCGTGTGGCGCAGGGACAGTTCGTTATTGGCAGGCGTATCGCCGGCGCCGAAGCAGGGACCGCAGAACGGCTCGCGGTATACGGCTCCGCAGTCCAGCAGATCAGTCAGGATTCCCGTTCTGGCGATTTCCCTGTTTACCAGCTGGGAATCCGGATAGACGGACAGTCGGAAGCCGCCGGTGCCGATTGAATGATCCTTCATGATGGCACTGGCTGCGGCGATGTTTTCGAAGGTACCGCCGGCGCAGCCGGCAATGACTGCCTGATCAGCGTGCAGGTTTCCCTGACCGTCGATCTTGCTGAGCAGATCAACGTTAACGCTGCCGTTGAGCTGGCTGTTGCATCTTTCCTGCGCTTCCTTAAGGTACTTATGCGGATCCTTTTTCAGTTCGTTAATGGCAACGGCGTAACTGGGGTGCATCGGCAGGGCGATCATGCATTCAATTTCGCTCAAATCCAGTTCAATGCACCTGTCATAATAAGCACCGTTTTCGGTTCTTAATTCCTTATAGTCATCCGGACGGCTGTGAGCCTGGTAATACTCTTCGGTTATCTCATCGGTCTCCCAGATGCTGGAAAGACAGGTGGTTTCCGTGGTCATCACGTCAATGCCGTTGCGGTAATCCTGGGAAAGCTCATGGATGCCTGGTCCGGCAAATTCCAGAACGCAGTTCTTCACGAAGCCGCTGTCATAGGTTTCCCTGATCAGGGCAAGAGCGACGTCGTGGGGGCCCACTCCCTTTTTCGGTCTGCCGGTCAGATAGATCAGCACCACCGGCGGATAAGCGATGTCGTAGGTCTTATTGAGAAGCTGCTTTACCAGTTCGCCGCCGCCTTCGCCGATGCCCATGGTTCCCAGGGCCCCGTAGCGGGTATGGGAATCCGAGCCCAGGATCATCCGGCCGCCGCCGGTCATCATTTCCCGGTTATAGCTGTGAATGACGCCGAAAAGCGCCGGCACGTAGATGCCGCCGAATTTCTGAGCAGCGCTAAGAGCAAAGCGGTGATCGTCTTCGTTAATGGTCCCGCCGACCGCGCACAGGCTGTTGTGGCAGTTGGTCAGCACGTAGGGAACGGGAAAGCTCTTCATGCCGCTGGCGATCGCCGTCTGGATGATGCTGACATAGGTGATGTCATGGGAAGTCAGCGAGTCAAAGGAAAGATGCAGAAGACCGTCGTCTTTTACAGTATTGTGGGCAGCCAGAATGCGGTGGGCAATCGTCTTGCTTAATCCGGATTCTCTGTCCTGAACCGACGCTTCCTCTATCCTGTCTTCATTTAAAACTACCGGATGATCTATCAGCTTCATAAACTCACGCTTTCCAGTATTTCCTCAACAAATTCCGTTGTCGTATGATGACCGCCGATGTCCTGGGTCGGCTTGTTCTTAATGGCCTGCAGAAGCGCCTTATCGAGAAGATCGGCCTTATCGTTCATGCCCTGATCCCTCAGCAGCATTTCAAAGGCCATCAGCAGGGCGGAAGGATTGGCCAGGTTCTTGCCGGCAATGTCCGGAGCGCTGCCGTGAACGGCTTCATAGATCCTGACGCTGTCACCGATGTTGACGCTGGGGGCAAACCCCAGTCCGCCGATCAAACCGGCGCACAGGTCGCTGATGATGTCGCCGTAGAGATTCGGGGCGACCAGAACGTCAAACTGCCGGGGATCGGTGACCAGTTTCATGCACAGGGCGTCGATGATGACGCTGTCAGCGGCGATGTCCGGATACTGTCCGGCGATCTGGTTGAAGCTGCTCAGAAACAGCCCGTCGGTCAGCTTCATGATGTTGGCCTTATGGACACAGGTCACCTTCCGGCGGCCGTTATTGCGGGCATAGTCAAAGGCAAAGCGGATGATCCTTTCCGATGCCGCTCTGGTGATGATCTTGATGCCGTGAGCGGTATCCTCGTCCTTCATGTATTCTTCGCCCTTATAGAGGTCCTCGCTGTTTTCCCTGACGACGATCAGATCGATGTCTTCGTATCTGCTCTTAACACCCGGGATGCTGCGGACGGGTCGCAGGTTGGCATAGGTGGAAAACTGCTGGCGCAGCAGCACATTGATGCTGCGGAATCCCCGGCCCGAAGGGGTTGCCGTCGGGCCCTTGAGGGCAATGCCGGTCCTGTTGATTTCTTCAATCAGACCGTCTTCCAGAAGCTTTCCCGTCTTTTCGTGATATTCCGCTCCCGCCTGATACTCCTTCCAGATGATTCCGGTTCCCAACGCCGCTGAAATCCTGACAACGCTGTCAGCTATTTCCTTTCCGATTCCGTCACCTTTGATCAGTACAGCTTCCATGGTCATACCTCTTCTCCCCTTAATCCGACAGAAGGCATCACGTCCCGTAATGTTCAGTTTTATGTAATATAACAGATTTCTTCAGCTTTCTCAAATGAAGTATACATTTTCCCCATTTTGCCCGGATGGGTTATAATGAAGGCGGTGATGACAATGAAGGAGATAAGACTGCTGGCCATCGACATGGACGGCACCCTGCTGAAGGACGACAAGAGCATCGACGATGCTGATTTCCGCGCGGTTCAGCGGGCTGCCAACAGCGGCATAGAGGTCGTCATGGCCTCCGGACGGCCGCTGATCATGATGCCGGAAAAGGTCCTGCAGATCAACCAGCGCTATGCCATCATCTCCAACGGCGCCAAGATCATCGACCTGCGCAACCGCCAGACGGTCTTTCATCAGACCATGGACCTGGAAATGACCAGGAGATTTCTGGAAGCTCTGGAAAACATGGACTGCTGGATCTGCCTGGAAAGCGGCGATGCGTCCTATTACGGCGGCCGCAACATCAACGACATTGCCATTCTGCAGCCCCGGATCCGCAATCACCGCGGCAAATATGTCCGCAACCTCTTCAAGCTTTTCGAAAATGAAGACTTCCCGCTTGAAAAGGTCATCGTCCGTACCCTCAAGGAGAACGAAGCCAGGATCCTGCGCTTACAGGGAGAATTCCCCGGCTTTAACATCATGGATAACAATGACGGAGCCCTGGAGATCAACGACCGCAATTCATCCAAGGGAGCGGCCCTGAAGTGGCTCTGCCAGCACATGGGCATTGCCAGGGAAAACGTCGCCGCCATCGGCGATTCCGACAATGATCTGACCATGCTCAACTTCGCCCGTTATTCCGTCGCCATGGCCAACAGCAGCGACTTCATCAGGCAGATCTGCTGGATGACTACTTCGTCCAACATGGAAAACGGTGTGGAAAAGGCCATTGACAGGCTCATGGAACTCTGAGCAGAAGAAAGGAGATTCTTATGGAAAACTACGATAATACCAAATGCCCGTATTGCGGCAGCGAGGACATCATTAAGGGTATCAACTGGTCAGGCGGTCTGAACGCCCAGAAGGTTGGCCTCTCGGAAAAGGAGTTTCTGGTATGCAGCACTCATCAGGTCTGCTCGGATGTCTGCCGGCAGTGCGGGACCATCGTAAGAACATACCTGAAGTACTATGACTATCTCAAGACCCAGGAAATCAGATGGGACTCTGATTAAGACTGACATCCTGATCCGCATTACCAAAAAACGACAGAGAGGAAAGCTGTTCATTCAGCTCTCCTCTTTTTTTGCCTTTCTAATGAAAGCGGATGCCGCATCATGGCATCCGCTGCCTTTAATCAGTCGATGACTTTCAGACCGCCGTATTTCCTGACTTTCAGGACATGACAGCTGCCTTCGCCGAAGACGCGCTCGATCTGTTTCTTGTATTCAGCGACGAAGCTGTCCTTAACGAAGGCCTGAATGCTGCCGGCGAAGCCGCTGCCGTGAACGCGGCAGACGCCGTTGTCACCCAGGGCAAGCTCGCTTACCAGCAAGCCCAGCGAGACGGACTGGTTATTGTAGTCCTTGCAGGCGAAGACGTTCTGCAAATACTTGTAGGAGGAATCTCCCGAAGCCCTGACCAGATCCAGGAAATCGGCAAACCGTCCTTCTTCAAGGGCGCTGACCTGCTGATCAACGCGGCCGTTTTCCTTCAGGACGTGAATGGCCCTTAATACGGCGCGGTCTCCGCACTTTTCCCTGATCTCATCGATATGATCGATGACGTCTTCATAATTCAGTTCAGAGACATAGGTGTGGCCAAGCACGGCCGCCACCTTCTTCATTTCTTCAGGAATGGCGGCGTATTCGTCGGTCAGTGAGGCGTGAGAGCCCTTGGTGTCGACGATACACAGAGAATAGCTGAAGCGGGAGAAATCGACTTCCACCCGGTGAACCACCGGATTGTCGTTGTCGGCGAAATCAATGTTGATCAGGTTGCCCAGCGAGCAGGCCATCTGATCCATCAGGCCGCAGGGCTTGCCGAAGTAGACGTTTTCGGCAATCTGGGAAGCCTTGGCGATCTCCACGCCGTCGATCTTTCCGTCATTATAGAGATAGTTGATGATGCTGCCGATGATGACCTCAAAGGCCGCCGAGGAGCTCATGCCGGAGCCCACCAGCACATCGGAAGTCAGAAAACCATGGAAGCCGCCGGTCTGATAACCCAGGGTGGCCAGCCTCTTGACCACGCCCTTGACCAGACTTCTGGTCGTGCGCTCTTCCTTCTTGACATAGGACAGCTCATCCATGGACATCCTGACGACGCGGTCGTCGGAAACGATGTCGATGTCATCGGCCCTGCGCATCAGGGCAATGATGTCCAGGTTGATGCCGCAGGCCAGAACCTTGCCGTGCTGATGGTCGGTATGGTTGCCGCCCACTTCGCTGCGGCCCGGGACGGAGATCACCATGACCTCACCCGGTCCGTAGAGTTCTTCAAATCGGTCCAGAGCCTTCAGATAGCGCTGCTTCTGATAATCCAGCTGGCTTTCGTCCAGATAGATGTCCAGCAGTCTTTCCTTAAGTCCGTCATTCTCCAGTCTGCTTCTGAGTAGTTTAGTATCCATGTTACTCCTTAATCTCCACGATGACTCTCAATGAGCCGTTTTCATAGTACTTTACCTTATAGGTATCATTGACGCCGATGAAAGGCGTAATTGACAGGTCGGTGTTGATGTCCAGCTGGTAACGGTTGTTATTGAGGTCGGTGAGGAAGTAGCAGGTATTGCCGTTGACAACGGCCGGTACGATGGTCGCTACGGTGATCTCCTCCTCAAAGTACTCATCAATTACCACCTCGCCATGGAAGGTCTTCAGATATTCATCCGCCGCTCTGACGATACCCAGAGCGCTGTCGGTAACCGTGACCTTCTGGTAGTTGGAAACATCGATGAAGCCGTACATCTTGACCAGTCCGGCACTGTCCTTCAGGGAGACCAGATAGGTCGGCTGACCGGACAGCTTGATCAATAACGGGAAGGTCGAGGTGTAGTTCTTTTCCTGAACGGCGCCTACGGCGCTGTCCATGGCGCTGAATTCCTCGGCGCCCGGGATCTCGTAGTAGTCAGCCTTATGGGTACGCAGGTTGACCAGCACGAAGCCGATGTTGCTCTCATCATTGGAGACGGAAGTGATGCCGGTGTACATGAAGACATCATCATCGGCAGTGATGTATGTATACCCATCAGTTGTCTGGACGACGTTCTTCTGGGCGAACAGCGAATTCAGATAGCCATTCTGATACAGACCCCAGGAATCGATCTCACTGATGACCAGTTTGGCATCATAGACGTTATCGATCCACTGCGGGACCTCGGAAACCCGGTACTTGTGGCATTCACCGGTCATCGCGTTGACGGCGATGATGCCGGAGACCTGCGGGCGCAGGTTGACCCAGGTATAGCTGATGGTCTGGATGATCCAGTACGGTACGCCGTTTTCGTCGACCTCAAAGGAAGTCTCGCCGAGGTTTTCAAACGGAAAGTGGAAGCGGACGTGACGCGTCAGGTCATGGAACATGTAGGCACTGGGCAGATAGCGCAGACCTTCGGAAGTTCTGATCAGCTTGGCGTCGCCGCTGGTGCAGTCGACGATGACATAGCCGGCCGTGCCCTTGAGGTTGCCCAGGTACTTGAAGAAGCCGTTGTGCTCCAGCGGAGTGACCCGGACGATCTCGTTGCGGTAGTTGACCAGCGTGTATTCATCGCTTACGGAGAACTGGGAGACCAGATCGGAAGCCTGGCCGACAACGCGGTCGCCGACCTTCTGTGAAGAAGCCTTATCCAGCAGAGGCAGGTTATCAAAGTCGACTTCATTGAAGCTGGTTTCAAAGTCAGCCGGCGTAATGGCAATGCGGTTGGTGTAGTGCTGTGCGTTGACCACCGGGGAAAACAGCAGTGAGCCCAGCAGGTAGACGGCAATGCAGCCGACGACCAGGTAGACCGGCCATAAGGCCTTGCCTTTCTTGAAGCCATCCTTCAGCGAAAAGACCTGGGTGACCACAAAAAGCGGTACGAAGAATACCGGCAGGAAGAAGGCCCAGAAGGCGATCGAAGTCGGATTGATCGGCGGCAGCATGATGAAGTAGCCGATCAGTACTATCAATATCCAAAGGACAAGGGCCCAGCCCTTAAGTTTCTTGATCATTCTAAAACCCCTTTTCTTTCATATCTATTTCATTATAACAAAAAAAGCCGCTTGCGATAAGCGGCTGTGATTCTAGCAGTCATAGACGTGGTCGATCTGCTTCAGCTCATTGAAGGTGTCGATCTCGACAATGTCGTCTTCATGGCATTCGCGGATGTGGACCTCGTAGTTCTTCCGCCGGTAGACCAGCGGGACCTGTTCCCAGTACTTTTCCTTTCCGCCCGGCGATTCATAGACTTCCGGGATGTCGGTTGCCAGCTTCAGGCCGTCTTCCGGACTGAAGTAGGAAATGCCGTACATGTGGTAACAGTCAATGCCGCCGACCTTTTCCTCGGTGATGACGCCCTTCTTGTTGACCTCAAAGCACCAGTCGTCGGTACGGTGAACATACTTGCCTAGGAAGTTTGAATGGTATTCGTACTTTCTGATCAGACTGTCATTGTAGAGAACCAGATCGCTCTCCATGACGTAGGCGCTCTGGAAGAAGTCCTTGGCAACCAGCGCTGAGGAGATGTTGTTGGTCTCATTGTACAGGTCATTGGTCAGAAAGATAATGTTGGGGTATTTCTTCTTGAGGATCTCAAACTGCTCGCCCAGATAACCGATGACGACGATGATCTCCTGGATCTCGGCCTTGATACAGGCATCCAGCAGGGTCTCGATCATCGGCTTGCCGTGCACCTTGATCATCGGCTTGGGGGTGTTGAGCGTCAGCGGTACCATGCGGGAGCCGAAGCCGGCTGCCAGCATGATCGCCCGTCTTACCCGGTAAGGCTCCAGAGCCTTCAGACCGGCCATGGTAAGGATCAGCGAAGAATCGTACTTAACGTAATCCAGATCATCCAGTTCCCCGATCGTCTTGTTGATGGTGCTCAGGGAAAGCTTGAGGTCCTGGGACAGCTGTCTCTGAGAGACCTTGCCCTGAGGATTCTTTTCCAGATAAGTCAATATTTCAAACTGATTATAAGTTAAGCTCATATTCCTGTTTCCTCTTGGCATCCTTTCTCTTGATCAGGTAGACAGCACTCTTTACCAGCAGGTTGACGACCAGGATCAGCAATGATATGATGGCCGTTTCCTCCATCATCAGGCTGTTTTCGAAGCGGTTGATCAGCAGTGACAGCGGCATGGTCGAGCTGTTGTACAGGAAGGCCACGGCACTGATGGTCATCATCGAGTTGACGAAGATGTAGCTGAACATTTCCATGATGGTTCCCCGGGTTACCGGAATCAGCACCTTCAGGGTGATCTTGGCGGTATTGATGTCATAGGTGGCGCCCAGGTCTTCATAGGTCTTGTTTACCTTATTGAGGGCGTTGTAGGCCAGAAGATAAGGTGAAGAAGTGAAGTGGACGATGTTGCAGATGACAATTATCGCATAGGTGTTGAACACCGGCGTCTTCCGGAAGGCGATGATGTAGGACAGACCCAGAACGATGCCCGGAATGCTCATGGAGACAATGGACTGGATGTGGATCAGCCGGCGCAGGGCGTTGTTTGATCTGGTGACCATGACGGCACTGGAATAGGCGATCGTAGTTCCCAGGATGGCCGTAGCCACGCTGATGATCAGGGAGTTGAAGAAGTACTTGCTCAGATCATTGCGGGCCAGATAGCCGAAGTGGAATAGCGACAGACTCATGTCGGACGGGAACTTGCGGACAAAGGACAGATAGACGAAGGAGCCCAGGATGGCTACCATCAGCACGATCACTGAATATGACAGGATCGCGCAGATGACGTCTCTAACCCTGTTTTCCGGCACGACATAGGCGTTGACGAC
>JAGAFL010000097.1:0-5943 GCA_017612595.1 Erysipelotrichaceae bacterium
GGTATCCACGTTTAATTCAATAGTTTTTTGTGGGTTGGGCTCTTCAACCACGCTTAACCACGTTTAATTCAAGAGCTCCATTATCGATTGAATTATCTGACTTACTCAGCCAGCTTGTCCATGGCGGCGAAGTAGGCGTCGCGCTTCTGCTCGACATCCTTCTGGTCGGCGCCCTTGATGCAGTAGTAGAACTTGCACTTGGGCTCGGTGCCGGACGGCCGTACGGCGATCCAGCTGCCGTCTTCCAGGAAGTACTTCAGAACGTCGCTCTTGTCGAAGCCCACCAGGTCGGCTTCCTTGCCGCCTTCGTAGTACTTCTGGGTACCGAAGTCTTCATATCTGACAACCTTCTTACCGGCGATCTCCGTCGGCACTTCGTCTCTTAAGCCCTTCAGCAGAGCGGCGATCCTGGCGCTGCCGTCAGCACCCGGAAGGGTGAGGGAAGTCTGGGTCTCCAGGAAGGTGCCGTGCTTGGCATAGAGCTGACGCAGGACATCCATGAAGGTCAGTCCCTTTTTCTTGTAATAGTTGGCGGCTTCGGCAATCAGCAAACAGGACTGGTTGGCATCCTTGTCTCTGACGAATTCCTTGATCAGGTAGCCATAGGATTCCTCGTAGCCGAAGACGAAGTCCTTTTCATGGGTGACTTCATACTTGGCGATCTTGTCGCCGATGTACTTGAAGCCGGTCAGCGTCTTTTCAATGTCGACGCCGTAATCTCTGCCGACCAGTTCACCCAGATCGCTGGTGACGACGGTGTTGAACATGACCGGATGCGGAGGCATCAGGCCCTTTTCCTTTCTCTGGGAGAAGACATATTCCAGCAGGACTGATCCGGTCTGGTTGCCGGTCATCAGCACATACTCGCCGTTGTCCTTGACGACCACACCGAGTCTGTCGCCGTCGGGGTCGGTGGACAGCACGATGTCGGCATCGACCTTCTTGCCGTATTCAATGGCCAGATTGTAGGCTCTGGGATCCTCCGGGTTGGGGATGACGGTGTTGGAGAAGGCAGGGTCGGGTGTGCACTGTTCCTCAACGTAAGTGCAGTCATAGCCGACCTGTTTGAACAGATACTGTATGGCCTTCAGGGAAGTGCCGTGCTGAGGCGTAAAGACGATCTTGTAGTCTTCCTTGCTCAGATCGGGATTGAGCTGAATGGTCAGGACATCCTTGTAGTAGGGGATGTCAATGTCTTCGCCGACGGTGACGATCAGCTTCTTCTGTTCTTCGGTCAGGACAGGCTCCTCAACGAAGGTCTCGGCGATGTTGTCAATTTCCTCAATGACATGGCTGATCAGATCGGGGATCAGCTGGCAGCCGTTGCGGTCGTAGACCTTGTAGCCGTTGTATTCCTTGGTGTTGTGGGAAGCGGTGATCATGACGCCGCCGGTACACTTGAGGTATCTTACCGTGAATGAGAGTTCCGGAGTTGAACGCAGCGATTCAAAGACATAGGCCTTGATGCCCAGGCTGGCCAGGACCTTGGCCGTCTGGTCGGCGAATTCCGGTGACTTGAAGCGGTTGTCGTAGGCAATGGCTACGGACGGATGCTCGTCCTGGGTCAGAAGCCAGCGGCCGAAACCCAGCGTTGCCTTTCTGATGGTATAGACGTTCAGTCTGTTGGTGCCGGCGCCCAACAGGTTGCGCATGCCGGCGGTTCCGAACTTGGCATCGGTGTAGAAAGCGTCCTTCTTCTGCGTTTCATCCATTGCCTGAAGTTCTTCGCGCAGGTCCTCATCCATCTGGGGATGATTCAGCCATTCCAGGTATTTTTCTTCTATCATTTTCTTTCCTCTCCTAAGGCAGACGCCTTAGATGTATTCTGATATTATTTTATCACATTAGTTTTCATTTTATAAATGGCCGAAAAGAAAAGTATCATCTTGCGACGATACTCTGACATTGCATTGGTTAAACTACTGCTATGCTTCTTCCGGAGCGGCCTCGGCTTCCGGGCCATCGATGACCTTCTGGGCAACCAGAGTCTCAATGATTGACTGGAGAGCGGCCTCTTCTTCCTCACCGTCACAGCTGATGACAACTTCTGACTGTGTGGGGATACCCAGCGACATAACACCCATGATTGACTTCATGTCCATGGAACGGCCATTGAAGGAAATGGTAACCTTGCACTTGCACTTGCTGGCAGCATGTACTGCGACGGTTGCCGGACGGGCATGTAAACCTACTGGATCAACAACAAGAACTTTTGCTTCTGTCATATGTAATTATCAACCTCCTAAACTACTTATGGTTGTATTCTATAACAAAATGGAAGGGTTTTCAATAATTTTACACGCGGTCCTCGTAAATGTTAACGCCGGCCTATATGACGGCGTTGATCGCCGTTACACTCAATCTCAAGCCGAGAGGCTGCATGATCTTAAGCAGCGTTTCCAGATTCGGCGTCGTGGCGAATGATTCGATTCTGGCCAGGGTTGACTGGGGGATTTCACATCTTGCGGCCAGTTCCCGTTGAGAAATACCAAGAGTGTTTCTCTGCTCGATTATCGCTCCGATGATAGCCGCCATGCATTCGATGTTTTCCGTCTCCATCCAGCTGTATTCATCAATTCCCTTGACATGATTCCTGAAGTCTTCCCATGTTCTCATAAATTCTCATCCCACAATTCAGATTCACCTTTTGCGTTTTCATAAAACTCAACAGCGAACATAAACGTTTACCTGCAGTACTATGATAGCATTAAAGCTATCATAAATCAATCTGCTCTTTCTTCAACCAAACATATGAAAAGCAGGAAGCGTTTTCCTATACTTCCTGCTTATTTGTGATATGTCTCGTTATTGGCGATCTTGTATGCCCGGTAGATCTGTTCCAGGATGATCAGCCTGGCCAGATTATGGGGAAAGGTCATTTCGGAGATCTTCAGGCGGTAGTCGGCCCGGTCGATGACCGGCTGGCTTACGCCCAGTGAACCGCCGATCACAAACGTAATATTGGAACTGCGGTAGGTGTTTATCTCCTCGATCAGCCGGGAAAAACGAACGGAGTCCATTTCCTTTCCCTTCAGATCCAGCAGGATCACACAGGCGTCGTCCTTTATCTGCTTCAGGATCCGCTGACCTTCGATTTCCCTGACGTCATTACGGTCGTTGGCTTCATCAGCCACCTCGATGACATTGATCTTGGTATAACCGGAGATGCGCTTGAGATATTCGTCAATCAGCGCCTGAAGCGACTTCTCCTTGATCTTTCCTACGGCAACGATGTTGATCACCGGATACTGGCTCCGTCTTCAACCTGTGTTACGCTGACGACCTCGAGGTTTCCCTTTTCGTCTTCAGCTGACAGGATCATGCCCTGAGACTCGACGCCCCGGAGCACGACCGGCTTGAGGTTGGCAATGAAGGCGACCCGCTTGCCGACCAGTTCTTCCGGCTTGTACCACTGGGCAATGCCGGAAACGATCTGGCGGGTATTGGTGCCGCACTTGATCTTGAAGACCAGCAGCTTGTCGGCCTTGGGATGCTTTTGGCACTCCAGTACGGTGCCGATGCGCAGGTCCAGCTTGTCGAAATCGTCATATTCGATCTCGTCCTTGAAGACCATCGGCTTAACCGTCGGATACTTTTCTTCCAGATAGGCATGGATCTCATCCAGCTTGGCAGCGGCGTCAATGCGGGCAAACAGCGGGTCGGCTTTTTCAACGACCTTGTTGTTGACCTCATAGCCGCCCCAGGTTTCAACGGAAGCCAGCGAGGTGTTCTTCGTATTGATCAGCTCAAAGACCTTCTCAGCTGTTTCCGGCAGGAACGGGGCCAGCAGGACAGTCGCCGTGCGGATGCCTTCCAGCAGGTTGTATAAGACGGTGTTCAGCCGGTCATGTCTGGCTTCGTCCTTGATCAGCAGCCACGGAGTGGTCTCGTCAATGTACTTGTTGCATCTTCTCAACAGATCCAAAATGGCTTCCAGGCTGTCGCCGACCTTCAGTTCGTCCATCTTGGCTTTGACTCTGGCTACCGTCTCGGCGGCGGTCTGCTTCAGTTCCTCGTCCAGCGGTTCCTCATCGCGCTTAGCGCTCAGAACGCCGTTAAAGTACTTGTTGGTCATCGAGATGGTACGGCTGACCAGGTTGCCGTAGATATTGGCCAGATCGGAATTATATCTTTCAATGACCAGTTCCCAGGTGATCGAGCCGTCCTGGGCAAACGGCATCTCGTGCAGCACGAAATAACGCACGGCGTCGACGCCGAAGAAATGAACGAGGTCATCGGCGTAAATGGCGTTGCCGCGGCTCTTGGAGATCTTGTCCTCTCCTACCAGCATCCAGGGATGACCGAAGACCTGCTTGGGCAGCGGTACGTCCAGTGCCAGCAGCATGATCGGCCAGTAGATGGTGTGGAAGCGGACGATGTCCTTGCCGATCAGATGGAGATCAGCCGGCCAGTACTTCTTATACAGCTCGCCATGATTTCCGTCGACATCATAGCCCAGACCGGTGATGTAGTTGCTCAGGGCATCGATCCAGACATAGACGACATGCTTGGGATCAAAGTCAACCGGAACGCCCCAGCTGAAGGAAGTGCGGGAAACGCAGAGATCCTGCAGGCCGGGTTTCAGTAAGTTGTTGACCATCTCATTCTTGCGGGACTCCGGCTGAATGAACTGCGGGTTATCCTCGATGTACTTTTCCAGTTTCTTCTGATACTTGCTCAGCTTGAAGAAGTAGGATTCCTCCTTCTCCTTGTGCACTTCGCGGCCGCAGTCCGGGCACTTGCCGTCCACCAGCTGGCTTTCCGTCCAGAAGGACTCACAGGGGGTGCAGTACCAGCCTTCGTATTCGCTCTTGTAGATGTCTCCCTGCTCATAGAGTCTGCGGAAGATCTTCTTCACCTGCGCTTCATGGTCTTCGTCGGTAGTGCGGATGAAACGGTCGTAGGAGGTGTTCATCAGATCGAAGATCCGCTTGATCTCAGCAGCCTGAATGTCAACGAACTGCTTGGGTGTCAGTCCGGCTGCCTCGGCCTTCTCCTGGATCTTCTGGCCGTGCTCGTCGGTGCCGGTCTGGAAGCGCACGTCAAATCCCTGCGCTCTCTTGTAGCGGGCGATGGCGTCAGCCATGATGATCTCATAGGTGTTGCCGATGTGCGGCTTGCCACTGGCATAGGCAATGGCCGTGGTAATGTAATAGGGTTTCTTCTCAGTCATGTTCTTTACCTCCTAAAATAAAAGGCACCACGATAAAGGACGTCTTCAACGTGGTACCACCTTCTTTGCTTCTCAAGACGTTAACGCCGCCATACGTTCCTGCCTTAAGGACATCGGCAGGACGGTTCCCAGACCATGTTCACAGTCCGCTTTCAATGCCTCGCACCTTCCGGCATCTCTCTTAAGCCGCTCGCTGTTACTCTTCTGTTCACAACCTGTAGTTAAAATATACAACACTTTCCCACCAGGCTCAAGACAGCGCTTTTCTTTACATCATCAGGGGTGAAAACTATAATGAAAACAGCGGAAAAAGGTAATGACATGGACGAAAAAATTCTTAGAAAACTGAACGAACTGAACGAAGACGATGACAAGGACAGACTGCCGGATCGGGAACTGACGGTCCGGGCTCTGAAGCTGCTGCAGACACTGCTGTTTCCTGATTACTTTCATTTCTGTTCGCTGACGGATCCCAGGCAGATCCTTGATCTGACCAGAGAACAGCTCAGGGACCAGATGACCGCGGCGTATGCCCTGGCGGGCAGGAACGTCGACATCGATGCCGTCATTGATGACTACGTAGGCATGCTGCCGGAGATCAAGAGAGTTCTTCTGACCGACATTCAGGCCATCTACGACGGCGACCCGGCCGCCACCAGCAAGCAGGAAGTCATCATCACCTACCCCGGCTTCTATGCCATCCTGGCCTACCGGCTGGCTCACGGTCTGTACCAGCTGGGCGTGCCCATCATCCCCCGCATCATGACCGA
>JAGAFL010000008.1:0-9747 GCA_017612595.1 Erysipelotrichaceae bacterium
AATTTAAATATAATTCATTATCTCTGAAAAATCAGTATCTTCTGATTCTTTTCGTCGTGTTTTTTCCTTCTGCTAAAGAAAAATCCGCAGGTTTTTATGTTTTCCTGCAGATTTTCCTGTCCTTAACTTAATGACGTTGGCTCACGCCTTTTTTTCTTCCTTATTGCAGCAGTCCTCATCGCACTGACAGTCCCCGTCGTCGCAGCAGCAGCTGCATTCCTTCTTTTTCTTTTCACAGGGGATCTCTTCTTCCTGTTCGTAATCCTCGCCCAGTACCAGGCCGGCGGCCATGTCCATGTCGTCTTCCAGCTGCTGGTAGACGCCGTAGAGTTCGGGGATCTCATAGCCGTCCTGATCGGCAGGATCGTATTCAAACTGGAAGGGATAAATGCCGTAGTTTCTGATCAGCTGTCGGGCGACGTTGATGTTCTTGATCACCGGCGTCAGCATCAGCAGATCGCAGTCCAGAATGAAGTCGTAGCTTTCTTTGCTGAGGAACCAGACGACATGCCTGGTCACTTCCGTGGTGTAGGGAATGTACCTGTCGATGTCGATCTCGCCGTCTTCCTGGTAACAGAAGACCGGCAGCTCGATCCTGGAGATCTCTTCATTCCAGATCTCCAGATTCTCCTGGTCCTCTTCCTCTTCGGGATCGAATTCGTAGTGGATGGTCAGCTGCAGTCCGTTGAGCAGGGCATTGGCGTTTTCCACCCGCATGAAATCCGGCAGGATCTCCTTCTTGCAGTCGATGTGCTGGAAGTTCCTGATGAACTGATAGGAGTTGGATTCGTAGTTGTAGACGATCGCTCCGTACTTTTTTATTTCTCTGTTGAATTCACTGATGAATTCACACTGGGGATCGGTAAGATCCACGATCTTGTTAAGATATAAATCACGCATTTTTACTTAACCACCTGACTAATTTTAGCATACCGGCGGCCAGGGGTATACACGGTTGACCGGCAAACCGGACAAAACATGGCCGTCCGGTGAATAAAAAGACGAAAAAACGACGGGAAGGGGGTAAAAAAACGGGGTGAGGATGCTATAATGTTCTAGGATGTCCCCGTAGCTCAGCTGGATAGAGCGTTCGCCTCCTAAGCGAAAGGTCTCCGGTTCGAATCCGGACGGGGACGCCACTTTTTTTATGGCCCGGTTTGTTGTTCTGTTCAACGCTGAATTTGTCTTTTTAGGACTCAGTTGCTAGAATGAAGACGGAAACATGCCGGATCGCATGATCCATGAGGAAATGATAATGAAGGAATGTTATGTTGAGACCCGCTTCGGCAGGATCAGGGGCTGGGAAAACGAATACGGAAGAGAATTCCACAGTATTCCCTATGCCGTGACCGAAAGGTTTGAGGAACCCCGGGAAGTGCCGTTCTGGGGAGAGTTTGACGCAACCCAGCGGCAGGTAAACTGCCATCAGCGCTTTGAGTACTATGATGAGAAGGCGGAGGATGGCTTCTACTTCCGGGAGTTTGACTACATGCGTTTCTCCGACTGGGCGGAATCGCCGATGACCCTTTCAATTCTGACTCCCAAGCAGCCGGAAAACTGCCCGGTGGTGATGTACTTCCACGGCGGCGCCTTTGAGAACGGCTGCATCGATGACGAGCCCTTCGGCAGCTCCCACGAGTTCACCGACCGGGGCATCATTCAGGTGTCCGTCGGCTACCGCCTCAATGTCTTCGGACTCTACGGTTCCGAGAACTTCGGCCTTCAGGACATGGAATATGCCATTCACTGGGTCCGTGATAACATTGAAGCCTTCGGCGGCGACGGCAGCCACATCGTGCTGATGGGCCAGTCGGCCGGAGCCATGGGAGTGGCGGACCTGTTACTGGACAACCGGCTGATCGGTCTGATCAGCGGAGCCATCATGATGTCCGGCGCCGGTCTGGTTCCCAAGTTTGCCGGTCCGGCTCCCCGAGAGCAGAATCAGCCCTTCTGGGATGAAGTGAGAGAAAAATGCGGCTGTAAGACCGATGATGAATTGAAGAAGGTCGATGCCCGCAAGCTGTGGCAGACCTGGTATGACTGCAAGCAGGCCTCCAAGAGCCTGCAGGTCGGCGTTCCGGCGATCGACGGAAAGATCATCCGCGACTATCCCCATGAGATAGCCAGGAGAGACGAGGACGTCAACGTGCCGCTGCTGATCGGGGTTACCTCGCAGGACATGTTCCCCTTCATGATCTTCGAACTGGCCTACGGCCTGGCTCTCAACCGCTCCCGCCGGAAACTCAATCCGGTATACGGCTACTATTTTGACGTCACGCCGCCGGGCGAAAGCTACAAGGCCTTCCATGCCGCCGATCTGTGGTACATGTTCGGCAACATGGAAAAGAGCTGGCGCCCGTTCACCGATGAGGACCGGCAGATCAGCAAGACGATGATCGACTATACGGCCAACTTCATCAAGACCGGAGATCCCAACGGCGAGGGGCTGAAGAAATGGCCGGCATTTACCCGGCTGCGCGGGCGTTTCCGCCTGTTCTCCCGCACCTGGGTGACGCTGACGACCCCGGCCTTTGCCCGGGGCAAGCTGCTGCGGAACTTCCTGTTTGACCGCGGACCGTTCTGAAAGAATAAAAAAGGTACCTTAGCATATTGACAGCCGCTCAGGCGTGCCGATATAATTAAGGTACCTTATTTGTTTATTGCGAAAGGAGCTGATTTCATGAACAGAAAGAATGAAACACTACACGACCGATTCAGAAAGACCGCCGCATTGCTGAGGCGTAACAGGGTGAGGGAGTTCGGCAACTATCCCGATACTCAGAACCGCATCCTCTCGCTTCTGGCCATCAATGACGGCATGAACCAGAGACAGCTGGCCTACCTGCTGGGCATCCGCCCGCAGTCAGCCGGCGAGCTGCTGGCCAAGCTGGAAAACGGCGGCCAGATCAGCAGGCAGAGCGATGAGGCCGATGGCCGCGTCAACCGCATCTTCCTGACGGAAGAGGGCAGAAAGAGCGCCGAGGCTCTGGAAAAGAGAGAAGAAAGGGAGGACGTATTTGACTGCCTTTCCGATGACGAGAAGAAGCAGCTGGAAGAGCTGCTGGGCAAGATCGTTGACAGCCATCCACTGACCGAAGAGGAAATGAGGATGCCCAGGGGCAGATGCCGCCGGCCGTTTGGCCCGGAGGGCGGATTCCGTCCGCTGCCTTTTGAGTTTGAGGAAAGAGGACCGCAGGCCCGCCCGATGCCCTTCGAGTTTGAGGAGAGAGGACCGCAGGCCCGTCCGATGCCGTTTCATCACCGCCGTCCGCCGGTCGGTGACGAAGGCGAAGACTTCCAGCCGCTGGACGAGGAGCCTCTGGAGATCTGAGAAGTCTTGCTGAAGGGCAGGGCTGAATATATAATTGAATCATCAGGAGATGAAAGAAATGAATGATGAATTAATTGAGAAGGCCGAAGAGGTCAGAGAAAGCCTGGAAGAAAAGGCCCAGAAGGCCAAGGAAGCCGTCCGGGAAGCCGCCGGCGCCGCTGCCGAGAAGTTCGAGGAAGCAGGACGTCAGGCTGAACAAGCCCGGGAAAAGCTGCACCAGACTCTTGACGATCTGAACGAGACACTGAAGAACGACGCCGGTGAGAAAGTCGCCAGCGAATCCAGCGGCATTGAACTGACTCTTAAGCCCAATGATGCCTATCTGGCTGCCCGCAAGGAAGTCAAGGACAAATACGGCACCGAGAAGAACGATAAGATCGAGCTTAAGGACAAGGTTTCGGAAAAGTTTGATCAGGCCAAGAAGGACGTTGCCGATACCTTCGGCGATCTGAAGGAAACGGCCATGAACGTCGGTGCTTCCATCGGCGAAAAGAGCAAAACCGCTGCCGAAAAGTTCTAGGAAACCGGCGCCGGCAATGCGATTCTCGGCGATGACGGCAAGTTCGACATGGACGATGTCGGCCGCATCGGTTCCGACATTCTCGAAGCCGGAGAAAAGGCGGTCGAGAAGGTCGCCGGATTCATCAAGGATCTGACCAATAAGTAAAAAGAAAAGCTGCTCAGGCAGCTTTTTTCATGTCAGCAGGCTGACCGCCAGAACCGTCAGGGCAGAAGCCAATGCCACCGTGGTCAGCGGCTGATCCAATAATGCCAGGATCAGGGCGCACAGGCTGCCGCAGACGGCGGCCAGCTGGCTTTCGCAGCAGTACATGATGGCCGGAAAGCTCATCGCCGCCAGAACGCCATAGGGCAGATAGGACAGCAGTGAACGGATGAAGCGGCTGGTGATCTTCTTTCTGATCAGGGTAAGGGAGAGCGCCCGGATGCCGTAGGTGACCAGGGCCATGGTGATGATGCAGAGGAAGGTTTTCATACCTCATCCTCCTTCACAGGCCACAAAAGCGCTGCCAGCGCGGCGGCTGAGAGCGAACTGATGATCACGGCAATGGAGCCGGAAACGCTCTTAAGACGGTAGAAGAACAGGCAGTTGAGGCCGATGGACAGAATGACGGTGAACAGCACCGGTTGTTGCCGGCGGGCTGGGGGTACAAAGATGGCAATGAACATGCCGTACAGCATGATGCCCATGGCATCGGTCAGCACGGAAGGCAGGATCTCTCCGGCCAAAGCGCCCATAAGAGTGCCCAGCGTCCAGCCGGCGACGGCGATTGCGGTAATGCCGTACATCAAGGCCGGGGTCACCGGCTTTTTCTGACTGCAGGCCAGGGCGAAGATCTCATCGGTGATGCCATGGCAGGCCACTAAGCGCTCTCTGGTGCTGAAGTCTTCATCCAGTTTCTGCGACAGCGCAATGCCCATCAGCAGATAGCGCAGATTGATGACCAGCTGCGAGAAGGCGATCTCAAACAGGCTGCCGCCTTCGGCGATGATGCCAACACCGGCTGCCTGTCCGGCAGAGGTCAGGTTGAGCAGGGAAATGGCAGTGGCTTCCGCAACGCTTAAGCCGCTGCGCAGGGCAAAGATGCCGAAGCCGAAGGAAACAAAGAGATATCCCAGTCCGATCGGCAGTCCCTGTCTTAATCCGCTTCTGAAGTCACTGTTCATGCACTTGTCTCCTTTGACTGTTAGTTTAGCACAAAAGCAGCGTCTTTACCGCTGCCTGACCGCAAGTTTGCGCGAATGCCGCATCTACAATATAATAGGACATGTACATTACCCGGATAAGTAAGCATATGAAGGAAAGAATCAAGTGGATCGACATTTTAAGAGCCCTGGCCATGTTTGCCGTAGTATTGGGCCATGTGGTAAGAGGTGGAGAGGTACAGACCTATCTGTATTCCTTTCACTTCGGGCTGTTCATGTTCATCAGCGGACTGGTGACTTCCGATCGGCAGGAAAGCTTCGGTCATTTCCTGCGCCGGGAGTTCAGAAGACTACTGATACCCTATCTGTTCTTCGGCGTGATCAGCGTTGTCATTTACCAGGTTCTGGGCCGCTATGCGGCCGGCGCTCTTGGCGAGGAATTCAATGGCAGTCTGCTGACCAACCTGGGCTATCTTCTTTACGGCTCCAGCAAGAACGGACAGATGGAATACAACCACCCGCTGTGGTCGCTGACCTGTCTGTTTGTCTGCGACGTGATCTATTATCTTCTGCGCACGTTCCGGCCCAAACCGCTGAAGAAGGAACTCTGGCTGACCGGCTGGATCCCCGTCTTCGCCCTGCTGGGATGGCTTAACAGCACCCGCTGGCAGCTGGTTCTCCCGTTTCAGGCAGAAACAGCTCTGATCATGATGGTGTTCTATCTCGCCGGCAGACTGTTAAGAGAACCGCTTGGTTCCCTGAAAATGAAAAAGCCGGCCATGCTGGCTGTCGGTCTGCTGCTAATCGTCATTGCCGGCTTCATCGGCATGAAGAACGGCCGGGTCCGCTATTCAGGGGATGTCTATAACAGCTATCCGCTGTTATGGCTTTCCGCTTTCGGCAGCATCATCGGCTATCTTCTTATGGCGCGCGTCATTGATAGAAACCGGGTTCTGGAATACGTCGGCGCTTCGACCATGGCCATCCTGGTCATGCACAAGTTCCCCGTCCTGTTCTTCCAGACGATCGTTCCTCAGACCAGAAAACTGCTGGCAGACAACAACCTGCCCGTTGCGCTGATCGTGGCCGTCATCGCCATCGCGATGTGCCTGATCGCCGAAAGGATCATCCTGCTGATCTGTCCGGCTCTGGTAGGCAAGAAGAAAGAAAAATAAAAAGGCGCAAGCCTTTTTTCATTCGCTGAAGGTTATGCCTGTTTCGGGATCCATGGCGGCGATGCGGGCCAGCGATTCAACGCGTATGCCCTGATCTCTGAGCATCTGTCCGCCGGGCTGATAGGCCTTTTCCACGACCACTCCGCAGCCGACCAGCGTGCTGCCGGCCTGCCGGATGATCTCGGTCAGGGCTTTCAGAGCCTGGCCGTTGGCCAGAAAGTCGTCAATGATCAGCACCCGGTCGCTTTCGCTGAGGTACTGTCTGCTGACGAAGATCTCCAGATCCCGGTTGCGGGTGTAGGAGTGCAGGGGAGCGTGGTAGACTTCCGCGCTCATGTTCGCCGCGCCGCCCTTCTTGGCAAAGACGACCGGGCAGCTGCCGAACTGCTGGGCCGTCGTCAGGGCGGCCGCAATGCCGCTGGCTTCAACGGTCAGGATCCTGGTAACCGTTTCCCCGGCAAAGCGCCTGGCAAATTCCCGGCCGATCTCACTCATGAGAGCGGTATCGATCTGATGATTCAGGAAACTGTCGATTTTCAGAATGTCGCCGGGCAGTACCCGGCCTTCCTTCAGAATGCGCTGCTTCAGAATTTCCATGTATCGTTCCCCCGTCTGTAATGAACATATTATCCGCCCGAACAGTGCTCATGTTCAAGCGTCTGCTATGCAAAAATGCGGTTTAATGCCAAAAGAAAGCGCCGATAAACTATAATGAAAGGGTAAGAACGGGAAAGGGAGGTCACAAGCATGTGGAACGGTCTGCAGATGGCAAGAGCCTTTTATGAAGAATGCGGCAAGCCGATGATCGAAAGTCAGTTCAGCCTTTACGCTGACCGGATCGCCGTCGGCCTGGCCGGTCAGGGCTCGGAGTGCTTCGGCTATGATGACCGCATTTCCCGTGACCATGACTATCAGCCCGGTTTCTGTCTGTGGTTGAGCGAGGATCTGAAGCAGCAGATCGGCGGTCAGCTGCAGCAGGCTTATGACCGGCTGGATGTCGAAGGCTTCATCATCAGACACCGCCTTGACATGGGCATGGCTCCCAATGAAAGCGAGATGACCGGAGCGCGGGAGCACCGCTTCGGCGTTCACGGCATTGAGGAATTCTTCTACGAGCATACCGGCATTACCGGAAAGCCGCAGAGCACCGATGACTGGCTGAAGACGCCGATGTACTATCTGGCGGAAGCCGTCAACGGCGAGGTGTTCTATGATCCCGAAGGGGAATTCTCCGGGATCCGCAGCTGCTGGCAGAATTTCTACCCTGAAGACATCCTGAAGAAGAAGGTCGCCGCCGATCTGGCGATGGCCGGCAAGACGGGGCAGTTCAACTATGAGCGCTCCCTGCGCCGGGGCGACATACAGGCAGCCTATGGCTGCGTGACGGAGTTCATCTACAAGATATCGGCAGCGCTGTTTCTGCTTAACGGCCGCTACATGCCCTATTACAAGTGGCGGGGCCGGGCGATGAAGGAACTGACTGTCTGCCGGGATGCCGTGGACCTGATCTTCGAACTTCAGCAGCTGCCGGAAAGCGAAAACGTCCACAAGAGCTATCTGATCGAAAAGATCAGTTCCATAATCATCGATGAGATCCGCCGCCGCCAGTGGTCAGCGGGGTATTCCGATTACCTGCTGGATCAGGCCCGGATCATCATGAAGGGCATCAGCGATCCTGAGATCGCCTCCTGGAACATTTTCGTCGGTGAAGACTGAGGACAATGCCTACTGCAGAATCATGAAGCCGCGGCAGACGCGGCTTTTCGGCGGGCGTCTTCATTACCGGGATAAATGGTGCTATAATAACATAAATAATCACAACGAGTGATTTCTTTAATGGGCATTCAAAAAGTACGGGGGTATGCTGAATGGAAGAAAAGAAGAAGCTGAGGTTAACGATCGAGCCGTGGAGAGTGATCCCGCTCTTTCTGATGGTCTATGACGCCATCACCGTCAACGCTTCCTACTTCCTGGCGCTGTGGATCCGTCACGATCTGAAGTTCTCGCTGATCGACAAGATCTACGTCGTCAACTGGCGTTCCTTTGCCCCGTTTTATACCGTCATCTGTCTGGTGGTCTACACGCTGTTCAGACTCTACAAGAGCATCTGGGAATACGTCAGCTATACCGAACTGGCCAGCATACTGTATTCGTCGATCATAACCTCGCTGATCCATCTGGCGGCGATGGTGCTTTTCTACAGCCGCATGCCGGTATCCTATTTCCTGATCGGATCGATCCTGCAGTTCGCCTTCCTGTGCATCAGCCGCTTTTCCTACCGCTTCTTCCACGTCCTGTCCAACCAGCGCATCAGCCGTGAGGATCTGGCCAAGTACAAGAAGGTAATGATCATCGGCGCCGGTTCCGCCGGTCAGATGATCTTGAGAGACATCATCAATTCCAAGATGATCAACGAAGTGGTCTGCTGCATCATCGATGATGACCGCAGCAAGTGGAACCGCTACATCGAAAACGTCCCGATCGTCGGCGGCCGCGACGACATCCTGCTCAATGCCGAAAAATACGACATTGACAAGATCTATCTGGCCATTCCCAGCGCCACCGCTCAGGAGAAGCGCGACATTCTGAACATCTGCTCGGAGACTGACTGCGAATTAAAGCAGTTGCCCGGCTATTATCAGTTCGTGCTGAATCAGATCGGCGTCAGCTCCCTGGCCAACGTCTCCGTAGAGGACCTGCTGGGCCGCGAGCCGATCAAGACGGACATGGAGGAAGTCTATGAATTCGTCTCCGGCAAGCGGGTACTGGTAACCGGCGGCGGCGGTTCGATCGGCAGCGAGCTCTGCCGGCAGATCGCCTCCCACAAGCCCAGCCAGCTGATCATCTTCGACATCTATGAAAACTCCACTTACGGCGTGCAGCTGGAACTGAAGAACAGCTATCCCGATCTTGATCTGGTGGTGCTGATCGGTTCGGTGCGCGACAGCCGCAAGATGTACGACGTCTTTGAGACCTACCGCCCGCAGATCGTCTACCATGCCGCCGCCCACAAGCATGTGCCGTTAATGGAAGACAGTCCCTGCGAAGCCATCAAGAACAATGCCATCGGCACCTACAAGACAGCCTTTGCGGCGATGATGCACGGCTGCGAGAAGTTCGTGCTGATCTCAACCGACAAGGCCGTCAACCCGACCAACATCATGGGCGCCTCCAAGCGGATCTGCGAAATGATCATCCAGAGCTTCGACGCCAAGATCAAGGAAGGCCGGGCGGACATGATCCCCCAGCTGTTTACCCACTATAACGAACACGGCGTTGACAATCTGAATAAGAACGAGCAGTTTGACTACCGCAGCATCAGGACGGACTTTACGGCTGTCCGCTTCGGCAATGTCCTGAATTCCAACGGATCGGTAATCCCCATTTTCCAGAAACAGATCGAAAACGGCGGTCCGGTAACGGTCACCCATCCGGACATCATCCGCTACTTCATGACCATTCCGGAAGCCGTATCGCTGGTATTACTGGCGGGAACCTACGGCAAGGGCGGCGAGATCTTCGTGCTCGACATGGGTTCACCGGTCAAGATCGATACCCTGGCCCGCAATCTGATCC
>JAGAFL010000098.1:0-6480 GCA_017612595.1 Erysipelotrichaceae bacterium
CAACCAGAGGAGTGGTAAGTACAACATCCTGGTCAGAAAGTTTAAGTAGGGGAGCGATATTATGAACGGAAATCATCGTTTCAATTTAGTAACCAGCGGCTATGACTGCTACCAGGTCGACAATGAGATCGACCGGTATGAATACCATGTCCGCGAGCTGAATGAAAAAATATTACTTTATCAGAATCAGATCGAGACACTCAACAACCAGTTCAACATGATCAAGAAGAGATATCAGCTTCTGGTCAGTGAGCTGCAGGCTCGTGAGAAACAGGCTGACGACGTCGGCCGTCTGGCCCTGCTGGAAGCCAACAACATCATCACCGATGCTCAGAAGAGTGCCGATGACATCATTGATGAGGCGATGCTTAAGGTGCAGAGCTACGTAGACACGATGAAGAAGTTCAGCGAGCAGAATCAGGAAAAGACCAGACTGCTGAGACAGTCGATCACCGATCTGCTGGATACGATCGACAGCTACAGCGATCTGTCGGTTCCCAACCCGTTTGAAGCCGAGACTCCGGCAGAGAACACTGAAGAGAATTAATAAAAGCGTTGAACAGGACACGCTGCTGATGAGCGGTAATCAGAGAGCCGGCGGTTGGTGAAAGCCGGTCAGAGTCATCTGCAGATATCACCTGGGAGCCGCATGCCCGAAATCTGGTAGGACATGCCGTGAATCTGCGTTAAGGAATAATTAAGGGCATGGGCGCAAGCTCATGAACTAAGGTGGTACCGCGTTATGACGTCCTTAGATCTAAGGACGTTTTTTTAGGGAAAGAAGGAATGAGGAGTATGGATTACAAGGACACACTGTTAATGCCCAAGACGGAATTTGAAATGAGAGGCAATCTGCCCACCAAGGAACCGAAAATCCTGGAAAAGTGGGAACAGATGCGTTTATATGACCTGATGACCGAGCAGAACAAGGGAAAGGAAAGCTTCATGCTTCACGACGGTCCGCCGTATGCCAACGGCAACCTGCACATGGGAACTTCCATGAACCGCTGTCTGAAGGACTTCGTCGTCAAGAGCAAGCACATGATGGGCTATGATACGCCGTTCTATCCCGGCTGGGATACCCACGGCCTGCCGATCGAAAACGCCATACCCAAACTGGGCTATGACCGCAAGAAGATGTCAACGGCTGATTTCCGCGCCAAATGCGAGGAATACGCCCATCAGCAGATCGTCATCCAGATGGAGACGGAAAAGCGCCTGGGAACCGTGGCGGACTTTGACCATCCCTACATTACCCTGCACAAGACCTTTGAGGCTGATCAGATCCGCACCTTCGGCAAGATGGCCGTCAAGGGCCTGATCTATCAGGGCTTAAAGCCGATCTACTGGTCACCGGAGCGCGAGAGCGCCGTCGCCGACAGCGAGATCTTCTACCAGGACCGCAAGGATCCGACCATCTACGTCACCTTTGATGTCGTAGACGGCAAGGGCGTACTGGAAGGCGACGAAAAGTTCGTCATCTGGACTACCACGCCATGGACCATTCCGGCCAACCTGGCCATTTGCCTGAATCCTGATTTCCAGTATGCCGTTGTTCAGACTGCCAAAGGCAAGCTGATCGTTTTGGCCACCATGGTGGACAATCTGATGAAGGAATTCGAACTGCCTGACTACCAGGTCCTGAAAACCTTCAAGGGCAGTGAACTGGAATACATCACCGTCAAGCATCCGTTCTATGACCGTACTTCCCTGATCATCCTGGGCAGCCACGTAACGGACGAGGACGGCACCGGATGCGTCCATACCGCTCCCGGTCACGGTCTTGACGACTTCTATGTCGGTACCAAGTACGGACTGCCGGCCTTCTGCCCGGTTGACGAGAAAGGCTGCATGACCGCTGAAGCCGGCGATTTCCTGGAAGGACAGTTCGTCTACGACGCCAACAAGACCGTCGTAACCAGACTCGATGAGATCGGCCATCTGCTGAAGCTGCAGTTTGTGACCCACTCCTATCCCCATGATGAGAGAATGAAGAAGCCGGTCATCTTCCGCGCTACCGTTCAGTGGTTCGCTTCCATTGAGAAAATCAGAGATGAACTGCTGGCCGCCATTGACGGCGTCAAGTGGGAAAACGACTTCGGTCAGATCCGCATCCACAACATGATCAAGGACCGCGGCGACTGGTGCATTTCCCGTCAGCGTGTCTGGGGCGTACCCATCCCCATCTTCTACGATGAATCCGGCAAGCCGATCATCGAAGAAGCCGTCTTTGAGCACGTTGCCAACCTGTTTGAGCAGTACGGCTCCAACGTCTGGTTTGAGCGGGAAGCCAAGGACCTGCTGCCGGAAGGATATACCAACCCCGGTTCACCCAACGGCCTGTTCACCAAGGAGAAGGACATCATGGACGTCTGGTTTGACTCCGGAAGCTCACATAACACCTTTGAGAGAAGAGGATACAAGTATCCCTGCGATCTGTATCTGGAAGGCTCAGACCAGTACAGAGGCTGGTTCAACTCCTCGCTGACTGTCGGCGTTGCCAAGCACAGCCAGGCTCCCTATAAGAGCGTTCTGTCCCATGGCTACGTAGTTGACGGCAAGGGCCTGAAGATGAGCAAGTCGCTGGGCAATACCGTCAATCCGCTGGACGTCATCGCCAAGTACGGCGCCGACATCCTGCGCTTATGGGTCGCCAGCGTTGACTTCAAGGCTGACCTGCCCTGCTCAGATGAGATCTTCAAACAGAATTCCGATTTCTACCGCAAGGTCAGAAACACCTTCCGCTATCTGCTGGGCAACATCAATCCCGAGGATTTCAATTACGAGAAGAACCATGTCGAATACGATCAGCTGGAGAGTCTGGACAAGTACATCCTGGCTCTGCTCAACGATACCATCGATAAGGTGCGCGACGGCTATAACCGTTATGACTACATTTCCCTGACCTCTGCGCTGTTCAATTTCATGTCCAAGACGCTCAGCGCCTTCTACATGGATTATGCCAAGGACATCCTTTACATCGAAAAGAAGGAAAGCCTGCGCAGAAGGCAGATCCAGACCGTCTTCTACCAGTGCACGGACGTTCTGGTCAGGCTGTGGGCTCCGATCCTCTCCTATACCATGGAAGAGGTCTACTCACTGTTCAGACCGGAAGAAAAGAGCGTATTGCTCACCAGCATGCCGGTAAGCGAAAAGCATCCGGATGACGAAGCGCTGATCGCCAGATGGGACAAGTATCTGAGTGTCAGAGACGACATCCTGAAGGCTCTGGAAGAAGCCAAGAACGCCGGTGTCGTCAAGAAGGCTCTGGAAGCCCGCATTCTGCTTAAGGTTAAGGACGAATACCGCGACTGTCTGGAGGGACTGAGCGAACATGATCTGGCTCAGCTGGTCATTGCTTCCCGGTTTGAACTGACAGATGAACAGTATGATGAGTATCCGACCGGCTGGATCAGAGTTGAAAAGTATGAGGGCAAGACCTGCCCGCGCTGCTGGAACATCGTTGAGGATGTCGACGAAAACGGACTGTGTCCGCGCTGCCACTGCGTAGTCTGCGGATAATCTATGAAAGACAGAGCCTTATCAGACGGTAAGGCTCTGTTATTGGCTTTTGAATATCGGAAGAAGGGATAGAAAATGGATCTGTCAGAGATCAGAAGAGCATCAAAGAGGCAGCTGTCAGCGGTCAGAAGCATATCCGGAAAGCAGCTTGCCCGCCTGAAGAGAGAATCAGCCAGGCAGCTCAGCCGCATTGCGGCAGCTTCCGGAAACCAGCTGTCCAGAATCAGAAAGGAATCGGGAAGGCAGCTGACCAGATTGAAGAGGGTTTCCCAGTCTCAGCTGGAAAGGATCAGAAAGTATGCTGAAAACCGGCCATTTTCGCGGATGAATAAGATTCCCGCCGGCCAGGCGTCCGACACAATTACGGAAGGATGTCTGGTTCTGGAAGGCGGAGCCTTCCGGGGGCTTTATTCCCAGGGAGTCATGGACACGCTGATGGAGAATGATCTGAACTTCCGCTGCGTCATCGGCGTTTCCGCCGGCGCGCTGTCAGGCTACAACTACTGCTCAGGGCAGATCGGCCGCTCAGCACGCATCAATCTCGGATACCGTCATGACAGCCGCTACGTCGGCCTGCAGGCACTGAAAAAGGCACACAGTCCCGTCAATCTGGACTTCATTCTGAAGGACATCAACGAGATCGAGCCGTTCAATGAGGAATACTTCCGCAACCCGGAAAGAAGATTCGTGGCGGTCTGCGCCAACGTCAATACCGGTGAAGCGGAATACATGGAAAAGGGCATTTGTCCGGACATCACCGCCGCCATCAAAGCTTCCGCAAGCATGCCTTACGTGTCACCGGAAGTCATGATCGACGGACAGCCGTATCTGGACGGCGGCTCCTGCTGCAAGATCGCCTATCAGTGGGCTCTTGATCAGGGCTATGAGAAGATCGTCGTAGTCAGGACCAGGGACCGCAGCTTCCGCAAGAAGGAAATGACCAGGGAAAACGAACTGGCTGACTTCTATTACCGCCGTCATCCCGAGTTTGCCCACGCTCTGGCCAACAGCAACATCAACTATAACCGGCAGTGTGATGAACTGCAGAAACTGGAGAGTCAGGGCCGGATCTTCGTGATCGCCCCCCAGCAGCCGGTCAAGGTCAGCCGGGTGGAAAGTGACGTTGAGAAGCTGGGCGATCTCTACTTTGAAGGCCGCCGGGAAATGGCTGAGCATCTTGACGATCTCAGAGCCTATCTGGCCCGATAAAAAGCCGCCTTTCAGCGGCTGTGAATATTGATTCAGATGTTCATTCATCAGTTACGGTAATGAACAGGACGGCCCTGGAGGTGTTGCCGGCCATATCAGTGGCCCGGATCTCCACTTCAAATTCGCCTGTCTGCGCCGTGGTGAACTCGCCGATGTGCAGAAAGTACTGCGATTCATCGCTGACGGAGAAGTAGTCATAGAGGCAGACCTTCTCGTTGAGGGAAAACCGGAGGCTGTTCTCATAAACCGTTATGACCGGTGGAGATTTATCCTTATGAGGCAGCAGAGAGCAGCCGGTAAGCATGCCGGCGGATATGATGATCAAAATCAGTCTTCTGATCGTATTCATCAGTGGGTTGCCTCCTGTTATCAACTATACTGATTATAGAACAAAAGGAACAGGAATGACAAAACCGGATGTCAGCCGTTATAATATCGATAAGGAAAAGGTAAAAACATGGAAGTAATCCGTTCACTGGAAAACAGCAGGATCAAGCTCTATAACTCCCTGAAGATGAAGAAGTACCGTGACCGTCATCAGCTTTTTCTGGTGCAGGAAAGACACCTGATCCAGGAAGCGATCAGAAATGACTGCCTGGATACACTGATCATCAGAGAAGGAGCTGAAAACCCGTTTGACCTTGAGTGTCTGACCGTAAGCGCGGAAGTAATGAAGAAGCTGTCGGAAAACGAATCGCTCAATGACTGTATTGGTGTTTGCCGGATCGGCGAAGGAAAGCTGGCAGAACCGCGGCGTCTGATCGTTCTGGAAGACGTTCAGGATCCCGGCAACGTCGGTACCATCATCCGGACAGCGCACTGCTTCGGGTATGACGGAGTATTACTGAGCGACAGATGCGCCGATCTGTATAATGCCAAGACCGTTTCCGCCTGTCAGGGCGCCATATTTGCCATTCCGGTGATCCGCCGGAGCATGGATGAGATCCTGGAGTATCTGAAGGACCGGAAAATTACCGTTTACGGCACTTCACTGAAAGAGAGCAGATACCTGTCCGGGATCAGACCGGCTGAGAAGTTCGCTCTGGTCTTCGGAAACGAAGGTCAGGGACTGAGCGAGAAGACCCTGAAAGGCTGTGACGAATGCTTCAAGATCGAAATGGACAATTTCAATTCGCTTAACGTGGCAGCGGCGATGGCCATTGCCAGCTATGAAATGCGTTATGAAAAGTAAATTTCTGTTTATTCTGGCTGCCTTCTGGCAGCTGACCTGGGGCATTCTGCAGAGCACGATCGGGCTGCTGGTCTTTCTGGTCAACATCGGCTGTCCCCACTGCATTTACCGGGGCAGCGTGATGACTGAATGGAAGCGGCAGGACGGCGTTTCGCTCGGCCTGTTTGCCTTTGTGCCCAAGACCTATAATGAAGGACTTAACGAGCACCTCAGAAGACATGAATATGGGCACTGCGTTCAGTCAATGATCCTGGGTCCCCTCTATCTTCCGGTCATCGGACTACCCTCGCTGGGATGGAACGTCATGCCGATATTCCAGCGCTACCGCAAGAGGCAGAAGGTCAATTACGAGCAGTTCTATACCGAAGCCTGGGCCAACCGGCTGGGCGGAACCCGCCAATGGTGAATTGACTTGTTTACATTTCCGATATATGTGCTAAAATGATAACAACGTGATGAAGAGGAACATGGTACGCTGAAGGTATCAAAGCGAGGAAGAGAATGGTGTGAGCTTCCGGTACTGACGTACGAATTCACCTCGGAGCGGAGTCAGCAGC
>JAGAFL010000099.1:0-6364 GCA_017612595.1 Erysipelotrichaceae bacterium
GATTTACCGTTTTACCGTCAGCGTCAAGAACATCAAGACTGTGCTCCCGGACGATCAGCAGGTTTTCCTTCCAGACAAACAGCCTGTCATCGAAGCCGCCTTCGACTCTCTGCAGGCACTGACCGCTCTTGAGGTCGAAGAGGCCGCCGGTCAGAATACCGGTCTTCTGGTCCCGCATGACCGTAAACAGTTTCCGGCCGTCCGGGCTTACCGCCATTCTGCTGGGTTCGCTGAGAATGGTGTTGTCCAGCAGAGCCGTCCCGGAAGGCAGCCGGAGATCCAGAGTGCTCAGTTCATCGCTGTCCATGTCATAGATCACCAGCTGACCGTCATTGTCCTGCTGATGCAGATACAGGCAGCCCTCCTTCAGGACCAGCGGCGAGGTGCCGCGGTAATAGGATTCCAGATAGAAGGCGTCGGAATAGTTCATCGGGCTGGACAGATAGCCGTTGGCTACATGGAATTCCCGCAGGCCCAGATCCCTTTCCCTCAGGAATTGGCCGCTGCTCAAGTCATAGAACAGCACGCTCATCCGGCCGCTGCGGGAATCGACCTTCAATATCCGTAGCTCGCCTTTGCGGCACTGCAGCCAGTGATAGCCGTGGTCCTGGTCAAGACTTATGGTGCTGATGAGCTGACGGCTGGTGCGGTCATACATGGTGACCGTTCTTCCGGCAATGATGCCCAGAATGTTTCCTTCCGTGAAACAGCAGTCAGCCTGCGACGCCAGCGGCTGGTCATAATACTCCAGAGAATCGTCATAGACGGTCTCGTAGATCTGAAGGTTGCCGTCGCTGACGCTCAGATAGCTGCCGTTATCCAGCATTTCCGCCTGCTGACAGCTGCCGGTAAACTGGCGGACGGAAATCGAGGCGCCGTCTGCCAGGGCAACCATGATCTGCTCGCCGTTATAAAGAGCCAGCGATACCGCCGTATCGTCATGGTCAAGAATGCCGACGATCTCATCAGCGGTCTGCCTGCGGAAGACCTCCTGTCCCTGCCGGTCGACAAGCATCAGCTGATTGCCGGCTGCAACCAGCAGTCCCTGACCGTTCATCTCCTCAGCGTAACAGCTGCCGGTCAGACTGGCCGAGCTGAAGCCGCGGGAATAGATCTTCTCCTGCTGCCGGTAGGCCGTAAGGAAGTATTCATCGGGAATCAGATAGGTGCTGTCATGATAGACGGCGGAGGAATGCATGCCGTTATCGGCGATGATGTAGAGAGTATCGTCAGAGCCGTAACAGAGCCGGTCAATGCGCTGCCACTGCTCGTCGTGCAGATGGAAGCGGCTGGTGTCGAATTCATAATAGCCGATCATGTAGCGGCCCTCGCTGCGCAGCACGACCGCCAGATAGAGATCATCCGGCGACCAGATGAAATCGGTGATGTAGCCGTCGATGTCCGCCGGCAGAGGCATGCTCAGATACGGTTCTCCCTGTACCGTCATGACCTGTATGGCCAGCGTATCGGCAGAGGCAATGTATTTTTCATCGTGGGAAAGACGGGCGATGCCGAGCCATTGATACTTTAACGGCAGGCTCCAGCTTTCCTCGCCTTTCAGATAGTCAAAGCAGTGCACGGCCCCGTCATAGTAGCTGAACAGCTGGCCGGCGGCGCCTTCTTCAATGTGTTCAGCGGCGGCACCGGCGTTCAGCGAAAACTCCGCCTTCTTTTCCCGGCCGGACAGACTGTAGGTCGTAACCGCTCCCTCGCTGTTGAGGCAGACCAGCCAGCGACCGTCCCGGGACGGGAAATAATCGGTAATGCTGCCGGGCTGATCGATCCTCCAGGTTTCCAGCATGCGGCCGTAGGGGGTCTGATAGGCGTAGGAAGCCAGAGCGGCAGCGTACAGAGCTTCGTCAACGACCGGACGTTCGTTGCCTTCTGAAGGCAGGGCGCTCAGGGCGCTTTCAAGAGCGCTGAAGCGGTCCGTCTCTTCCATGGCGGACAGCGATTTCTCTGCCAGCACCCGTGATTCACTGATCAGCGAGCGCTGATAGTTCCTGTTGATCTGATAGTTGCTCCAGAGCAGGTAGGAAATGGCGATCACGGCCGCCGTAAAGACGCCGGCCAGAATCGCCGCCAGCTTTCTGCGGCGGTATTTTTCCTGACGCATGACCAGTTCGTCATAGCTGCAGCCGATGATCCGGGCGGCGATCCGGGGCAGTTCGATGCGCCGGGCGTCTCTGAAGTCCTGGCGGTAATCAGCCGCCAGCGGCTCCACCTCTTCCTCGAGAGTCTTCTTTCTGCCGTTTACGCTGACTTCCCTTGTCTGCCGGCGCAGGATATCCGGGAAAATGGCCGGGGGCTCGCCATCGGCCAGAACGCAGATGACGTGGTCGCGGTCATGATATTTCAGATAGTTTTCCACCTCAAGCAGACACCACCTGGACTGCAGGTAGGAAGGCGAACAGATGACGATGAGATATTCGGAATCACGGAGATTCTCCTCCAGCTGTCTGGACAGGTCATCGGTCAGTTCCAGTTCCTCCTGGTCCTTGAAAATGCGCTCGATCTTCTTCATTCCGCTCTTCTGCTGAATGGCGGTGGGTATTCTGAAGCGCTCCAGCTGCTGCTGGATCTCCTTGGCGACCCGCATGTCCGGCTCGGCATGGCGGTACGATATGAAGGCATTGTACTTGTACTGCGTCATGGCTTACTTCTCCAGGATCTCCAGAATGTGCCGGTAGAAATAGCGGTCAAGCTCGACGTAGTTAGTCGGTTCGCTTTCCGGATCGTATTTTCTTAACAGCCGATCAGCCTGCTTTTCCGCCTGCGGCAGTTCAGCCACGGAGACCAGCGCGGGGTGAAGCATCAGCTCATTGCTCTTGACCTTGCGGCCATGGCTGTCCTGAGCGATCTTCTCTTCCTGAGCCTCGTTGGCCAGTCGCCAGCCCTGAACACGCTGATAGGCATTCCAGCGTTCATGCTCGCCATCGCCGATCTTCTTCAGATTGGCGGGGTCGCTGAGCCACTTTTCCACCCGCTGACGTTCGCTGAGATCCCCGTCCTTCTGCCGGGACAGGATGTAGTCATAGCGGTACTCCAGAGTCAGGCTGTTGGCCATCGAGGAGTCGATGTTTACATAGTCGTAGTAGCCGGTCTCTTCCAGGATCTCCTCCTGTCTTTCCTCCGGCAGGTTCATGATGTCTTCGTACTGTCCGGAGAGATAGACCAGATGCGTGCGCTTGGCTGCCCTTTCCAGCTCCGGATGGACGATGTTCTGATAGCTGTATCTTTCCGCTCGGTTGCCGTAGTAGATGACGCCTTCTTCCGGCTGCAGCACCTTGTTAAGCTGGCTGCTGGTGATCTGCACGGCCATCTTCGGCCAGCTGAGGTCGCTGCTCAGAGACGCGTAGTACCGGCGCAGCTGCTGCATCAGCCTCAGGTTGGTCTCGTCGTCATCGTCGGCAAGGACGATGACATCAGGGCGGTCAAACTGCTGCAGGGCTTCAATGACGGAGAAGTCATTGTCCCTGAGGGCGTGGAAGCTGATGTCGTAGTTTCTTCCCTTTCTGTCAGCGCACTGAAGATAGCTGGCCGCTTCCAGGTTGAGGACTTCGGGGCTGTTCATCTTCATCTGACTGATCAGCTGCTCGGCGTTGCGGTCCAGTACATGCAGCTCAGCGCTGCTGTCCGGTTCGGTAAGCAGATAGACCAGCTGGCTGATCATTTCCCGGCAGCTGCTGGAAGCGTTGATGAAGGCGATGTTCAGATGCTTGCGGCCGATCAGCCAGGGTTTCATTTTCCTCAGCGCCTCAATGGAGGTGGCGCTGTCGGCATCAACGTAGCGCAGATAGATCCTGCGTCCGTAGGCGCGGTCCAGCTTCCTGATGTATTCAATGGAATCGCGGTCGATGAAGATGCGGACCACGACGTTCTTCTGCTCATAGTTCTTTTCTTTCAGAAGGTCATCACAGAGAGCCGTAGCGCTGATCAGGCATTTCTCGCTGTTTCTGCCGAACTGATAGAATTCGTACCTGCGGTTCTTCCTGAGATGGATCTGCGTTTCCCTCTTGTTCAGCAGCATGCCCCTGATGGCTCTTGCCCGCAGCTTCAGCCCTTCATCGGCGTTCTTTGAGACATTGCAGAAGACGATCAGATGCTTCTTCTGCTCGGCAGCGATGCTCTCGGCGATGCTTACCGCTCTTTCCTCAAGGGAGGAAAAGACGTGAATGGTGCCGTATCTGAGGGTCAGCAGCCATTCCGTCAGCAGACGGGAATAGCTTATGATGGCCATCGAAGCGCACATCGGGCCGATGATGTACAGGCTGTAGAGCACCGTCTTGTAGATGGTTGCCAGCGGCTCATCCATGGCCAGGCCGTCCAGGATGGTGCTGTCAACGCTCATGCTCATGGCGCTTGGACCGTAGCGGATGGCTGACAGCAGCGCCAGCAGAACGTCCTTATACTTGTTATAGAAGTGCGGATAGGCAAGGATGATGATGGCCATGGTAATGGCAACTGTCAGGGACAGCGAAAAGGCCTTCAGATCGGCATAGCGCTTCATCGCGATGACGAAGCCGATGATCAGAACCACAATGGCAAGAAACAGGTACGCAGTCATGATGTCCTCCAGGTATGTTGTCATTCCCATTATACTCCAATTTCCCGTCCCTTACTGCGGAAGTAAGCGGCAATCTGCCTGCACACTTTCCCGTTTTTCGCATATAATTATTGATGAGGTATAAACATGGCCCTGAAGATAAGCGAAATCGCCAGGCTGGCATCAGTTTCACCGGCAACCGTTTCCCGCGTGTTGAATGGTTTTCCCAATGTCCGCAAGGAGACCCGCGACAAGGTCCTGGAGGTCATCCGGAAGAACAATTACCGGCCCAGCGCCATCGCTCACAGCCTGAAGGCCAAGCAGACCGACACCATATGCCTGATGCTTCCCAACATCCAGAACATGGCCTACGCGCCGATCACCAAGGGCGTGGAGGACGTCGCCCGGGAAAGGGGCTACACCGTCATTCTGTGTAACACCAACAGCGACGAGGAAACCGAGAAGCAGTACTTTGACAAGATGAAGAGCCGGATGGTCGACGGCTTCGTCATCACTTCCGCGATGCCCGACCACCAGAACATCTTTGATCTGGTCAGCGAGCAGACACCGGTCGTACTGTGCAGCCGCTACTACCCGGAAGATCTGGGCAGAATCGAGATCTGTTCCATCAACAACCACGACGCTTCCTATGCCCTGATCAGCGAAATGATCGCTCACGGCTACCGCAGGATCGCCATCGCCCTGGGCAACGAAGACATCTTCTATACTACCGAGAGGATGCGCGGTTATCAGGACGCCCTGAAGGATGCCGGTCTGGACTTTGATGAAAGACTGGTCATGCACTTCGAGAAGGAAAACCGCGATTTCTACCGCAAGACGCTGGAACTCATCGATTCCGGTCTGGACTTCGACAGCATCTTCTGCACTTCCGACACCAAGGCCATCTACGCCATGCGGGCTCTCTATGAGCGGGGACTGAAGGTTCCTGAGGACATCGGCGTCTTCGGCTTCGACAACATCGACATTTCCGATTCCGTCATCCCGCCTTTGACCACCGTTTCCCAGTCGCCTTACCTGGAGGGAAGGCTGGCCGGCCAGTGCCTCATCGAGCAGATCAAATACAAGCGGAAAAACGGCGTGCTGCCGCCGCCGCGCTTCCATGAGATCAAGCCGGAAATCATCATCCGCAAGTCATCAAAATAGCCGGTTTTCCGGCTATTTTCTTTTCATTATCTCTGCGGCAACCTTAATGCCGTCTACCGCGGCTGAGGTAATGCCGCCGGCATAGCCGGCCCCTTCGCCGCAGGGATAGATCATGGGAATGCTGCTCTGCAGATCCTCACCCCTGACCAAAGTCAGCGGGCAGGAGGTGCGGCTTTCCACCGCCGTCAGAATGGCGTCGGGATCGTCAAATCCCCTGATCCGGCGGTCAAAGTACGGCATCGCTTCCCTGATGGTGTCAGAAACGAAATCCGGCAGGATCCCGTTGAGATCGGTAAGCCTATAGCCCGGCTTATAGCTGGGGGTAATGCGGCCGATGTGATCGGACGGCCTGCGGTTTTCGAAGTCTTCCAGCCGCTGTACCGGGGCAAAATGGTTGCCGCCGCCGGCTGCGAAGGCTTTCTTTTCCAGCTGCTGCTGGAAGCGGATGCCTTCCAGAGGATCGTCGCCCGGGAAGTCGGTGGTCAGCACGTTGACCAGCAGAGCGGCATTGGCATTGTCTTTGCGGCGGCTGAAGTCGCTCATGCCGTTGGTCACGACCTGACCCTCTTCGCTGCTGGAGGCGATGACTTCGCCGCCGGGACACATGCAGAAGGTATAGCAGCTTCTCTCGCTGCCGTGGTAGACCAACTTGTA
>JAGAFL010000100.1:0-24897 GCA_017612595.1 Erysipelotrichaceae bacterium
AAGGTGACGCCTCAGCCTGGCTGGTCATCGTACCCAACCTGCTGTTTCTGGTCAACGACGCTTACGGTCTGTATAACTGGAACCGTCTTCTCAGGCAACAGAATGCCGGCTGATTCAGCCGGCATTTTTCATTTTATCTTTCCCTTGGTGAATTCATAGAGGGCAATGCTGACGGCATTGCACAGGTTCAGCGAATCAATGACCGGGTAATGCCTGATCAGAACCGACTGGCCATAGGTCTGATATACCGGATCAAGCCCTCTGGCCTCGTTGCCGAAGACCAGTGAGTACTTCTCCGGAATCTGTATCTCATCAAGCTGCCGGGCACCGTCCAGCATGAACGGGAAGATGGGCCGATCATCTGCATGTTCCAGATAATCCGCAAAGCTGTCGAAGTACTGGAAGCGCAGCTGGAAGAAGGCGCCCATGGAAGCCCGGATGGTCCGGGGATCGAAGATGTCCACTCCCGGGGAGATGATGGCGATGTCCCGGATGCCGAAGCCGATCGAAGTCCGGATGATGGTTCCCAGATTTCCGGTGTTGGCCGGATTGACCAGAACCACGTGGTTCTCTTCCGGTCTGATGTCGGCCTGATACTTGTCAAAGAGGGCCATGATATAGCAGTTTTCCTTGTCGGAAAGGATATTGAAGATCCGGTCACTTCGGATGACCTCAATGCGGCTGTCCGCTGCCAGCTTCTCGATCCGCCGGCAGATCTCGTTGTCGTTCTGGCGGGAATGAATGTAGACATTGCGTACCCTCTCCGGATGATCGGTCAATAACTGCAGTGTCGGTTCTGTTCCCAGAGCATATGAATAATCAGAATTCTTCTTGTATTTCTGCATGTTTCTTCCTTTTGAAATAGCCCCGCAGGGCTATTCGTTTATTATTCGAATCGGCGGCTGAAGAAGTCTGAGGAATCATCAGTCGGTACGGGATTCTCCTCTTCCTTCTTTTCATAGCGGTCCTCTCCGAAGATCACGTCATACTGCTGGCTTTCCTCAAAGCCGGTGGCGATGATGGTGACCACGATGGAATCACGCAGCGCGTCATTCATCACCAGACCGAAGTAGATGTCAATGTCATTGCCGGCAACCGACTTGATGTATTCCACGGCGCTTCTGGCAATGTCGATGGTCAGCATGTCGCCGCCGGAGACATTGATGATGGCGCTCTTGGCCCCCTGAACATTGGCTTCCAGCAGCGGGCAGTTGATGGCATTCTTGGCAGCTTCCTTGGCCATCTCGGTGGGATCCTTGCTGGTCATTTCCTCGCTGGTTGCCTGACCGACGCCGATCAGTGCGGCGCCCTTGCCCTGCATGACGGTTCTGATGTCAGCGAAGTCCAGATTGATCTGGGCATTGTAGGATACCAGGTCGGTGATCGTCTGCACAGCCTGACGGAGAACGTTGTCCGCCTCCATGAAGGCCTGCTTGATCGGCAGCGAGCCGAGGTAGGAGTTGACCTTTTCATTGGGAACGATGATGATCGAGTCGACGTTCATCTTTAACTCATCCAGACCGGCGATGGCCTGCATCATTCTCTTCTTGCCTTCGAATTCGAAGGGCTTGGTTACCACGCCGATAGTCAGCGCGCCGGCTTCCCGGGCGCACTGGGCAAACACCGGAGCCGCGCCGGTTCCGGTACCGCCGCCCAATCCGGCAGCGATGAACACCATGTCAGTACCCTGCATGGCTGCCTTGATCTCCTCACGGGATTCTTCAGCAGCGGCCTTTCCGACCGCGGGATTTCCGCCGGCACCCAGGCCGTGGGTGGTATTGTATCCCAGAAGGATCTTGTTTTCACACCGGGAAGCGTCCAGTACCTGCTTGTCCGTATTGGCTACGTAGAACTGCACGCCGGTGAGTTCGGCTTCGACCATCCGGTTTACGGCATTGTTGCCGCCGCCGCCGATACCGAACACCTTGATTTTCGTAACTGGATTAAAGTTCGTCATCTCATCTCACCTCAACTATTCTCATTTTCCTCTTCGTATTCTTCTTCAACAAACAGCTTGTCGGTAATGCTCTTCAGCCTTCCGGTGATGGAGTTCTCATCGCTGGGATCCTCATCTTCCGGCAGCAGGTGCTCGCGGTAGACGTCCATGTCCACGCTGCACTTTCTGGTTTCGTTGATCTTCTCGGTTTCCTTGTACTCGTAGAAGATGCCCAGCAGGGCGGTCCATCTGGTTTCCCTGACCCCCAGCTTGTCCGGGCAGTAACAGGTCACCTTACGGTCGAAACGCTGCTGCAGCACCTGGTCGATGTCCTGCAGGGATGCTCCCTGTCCGGTCAGGATCACCGAGAGGTTTTCGTAGTCCACGATGTTGTGGCAATAGGAACAGATGTTGTATATGAAGCTTTCCGAAGCTTCCTGTATGCATTTCTGCAGCTTGTCATAGGTAATGGAGTATTCGGTATCGCCGTCCTTCCAGCGGTTGATCAGCCGGTTGGCGCCTTCGCTCTGACCGATGCGTCCGTAGCGGAACAGCATCCGCGAGGCGTCGCGGTAGGACAGATGGTACTTCTCCATGATCGGCCTGATCAGGCTGTTGTAGCCCTTGTTAACGCTGAAGCCGGCAACCAGACGTCCGTTGTAGATCAGCGAGTAGACGCTGTGGCAGCCGCTGAGGTAGATGTTGACGATGTAGCAGTTATAGCTCTGCTCAAAGATGGCGGCTTCCCGGCAGCCGGCATAGCCGTCCTGACAGATGTCGATGATCTTCAGTCCGGCCTTCTCGATCAGCGACACGTAATCGTGAGTGATCAGACGGTCGCCGCAGATCAGGTCGACTTCGCTGCTGAGCATGTCTCCCTTTTCTCCCAGCGGGATGCGCGGGTAGGTGATGGAGTTGATCTTATAGCTTGATGAGGTCGCGTTGATGATCTCATAGTCGTTGCCGACGTTGGTGCGGTAGGCTTCGCGGATGACGCTGCGGATGTCGCCGTAACCGACCACATGATCTTCCAGCAGAAGATCCACCGATCTCTTCTCTCTCTTGAAGCGGTGAGCGGGGATGATCAGCAGAACGCTCTCAAGCGGAGCGCTGAGCTTCTGGCTGACTTCATTGACGGCATTGCGGACGCTGTCGACGGCCTTGGACTCGTCGATGATCCTGATCCCGTCCATACCCCGGCATACGCCGCTGTGGCGCAGCAGGACATTGAAGGAATCATTGAAAAACTGTCCGACCAGAATGCGGATCTCGCTGTTTTCAATCTGTAATGCTGCAATTACCTGATTGTCTGCCATACTCATTTTCACCCTTTATATTATTTTATCATTCTTTAGGTCAAATGTAACCACTTTGTGAATTACTGAGCGTCGGCGAGGACGAATTTCTCAATGGCTTCCGCCACGCCGCTGTGGTCGCAGTCTCCCTCGGTGATGTAATCGCACAGATGCGTCATTCCCGGCCAGGTATTGGCTACCCCGACTCCCAGTCCAGCCGCCTGGATCATGGAAAGATCGTTGACGTTGTCGCCGATGGCCATGGTATCTCTGATGTCGACGCCCAGGATCTCGGCCAGCTTCCGCAGGCCGTTGCCCTTGTTGACGCCCCTGGGATTGAACTCCAGATAGCGGTTGGAGGAATAGGAAACGTCGCAGTCGGCCGTCAGGTCGCTGACTTCCCTTTCCACCATGTTCAGATAGCCGTAGTCCGGGTTGGTGAAGAGGACCTTGACGACCTGCTGACCCTCCAGAAAGCGCAGATCCCTTTCCCTGGTCTCCGTTACCTCCATGCGGTTATTGAGGTATTCCTTCTCCCCGTGGCAGTAATTATAGACATACACCATGTCGGTGGCATAGACGTGAATGCAGACGTCATAGTCAAGCCCCCGTCTGTACAGGGCTTCAGCCGTTTCAAAGGGCAGGCCTTCATAATGCAGAAGCCGGTTGCCCCGGTTTTCGGTGATGGCGCCGCCGTTATAGGAGATGACGTACTCGTTTTCCTGCTCAAAGAGGCCCAGATCTCTCAGGGTTCCCTGCACGCTGGAATAGGGCCGGCCGGTAGCCGGCACGAACTTGACGCCCAGAGGACGCAGAGCCCTTATGGCCTCGATGTTGCGGGCGGTTATCGTGCGGTCCAGACAGATCAGCGTCTCATCGAGATCGCAGACGATCAGCTTGTACATGTTGAATCCACCTCCTGAGGCTTTCATTCTACCATTATTTTACCTTATCATCCCTGCTTATGCATCTGCCAGTTTTCCCCTTCCCTCAAGCCGTTAAAACCAGCGGAAAACCACGGTAAAGACAGTCTTTTTTCGTTCCGTTTCTTCTTGCATTTTGTTTTCTTTAATGTTATTATAATCAAGCGTATGATTGAAAGGGGGTCTAGTTAATGTCTAGAAAATGTGCCATTACCGGTAAGGGACCTTTGACTGGGAACAGACGTTCAAACTCCATGAGAGCCACTAAGCGCGTGCAGAATGTTAATTTACAGAAGGTAAAAGTCATGATTGATGGTAAACCGCAGACCGTCAAGATGTCTACGCGTGCTTTGAAAACACTGAAAGCTCAGCAGATGTAATTAAAAAGTTAGGAGCCTAACTTTTTATTTTATGGAAAGAATAACTTCATTCGACTTCGCTCTTCAGGCCCTGAAGGATCTGGAAGTGCTCTGCAGCCGGTCAGCCGGGGGACTGACGCGTTACCGGCTTGCCGGGGAAAGGATCTCCGTCAGCGGCCCCAATGCTCACTATCTGCTGACCGTCGAGCAGTTCAAAGACCTCTTCGGCAGGGAGAACTTCTACATCTACGACTGCTACGAGCAGTCCATCGATCCCGATAAGGACGATGATTACTACGCCTGGAAGAGCCGCATCACAAATTAAAAGGAAAACCCGTTCACAAAGAACGGGTTTGTTTTTTTCAGCAGTCGTCGCAGCCGGGAGCGGTCCTGCGGACCATCTCCTGAAGGTACTGACGGTAGATGTCCGCCAGTTCAGCTGCCTGACTGTCATCCAGCGGTTCGTAGCTGTCCAGATGGGAATCGACAGTCCGGCGGTGGGCACCGATGATCTCGCCTTCCTTGATGAAGAAGATCAGCGAGGAAGGTATCTTCACGGTTCCGTCATCGTAATAGCTGACTTCATCGCTGAGGTCATAGTCATCGCGCTCAAGCTCTTCAACGATGTTCAGATAGATCTCAGCCAGTTTCTCATCGCCGCCGTTTTCATAGGCCGTCCTGGCATCCTTCATGTTGAAGTAATAGACATAGATGCCGGAATACTCCCTGACCGTCATCAGCAGTACCGGCAGAAGGCGCCGGCACCAGCCGCACTGCGGCCAGCCCAGATAGATGACATGCGTGCCGTTTTCAAAGGCTTCGCAGATCTGTTGGTTGTCCACGTAGCGGATGGTATTGCCGGAGGGGATCGCAACCTCGCAATAGGGTCTGCCGTCCTCATCCTTCTGACCGTTGAGCTGCTCATATTCGCTCTTGAATCTGAGCGCATCGCTGCCGGGCTGACAGCCGGCAAGGCAAACCAGCACCGCCAGGACAAGCAGGGATATCAGCAGCCTTTTCATAAGGCAAGCAGTGAGTCTACGGCCTCGTCAAAGCTGATGGTATTGGCGAAGCAGTAGTTGCCGGCTACCAGGGCATCGCAGTGGTGCTCCACGGCGATCCTGCCGGTCTCACCGTTAATGCCGCCGTCGACCTCAATGAGGTAATCCAGCTGCTTGTCAACCCGGAATTCATGCAGCCAGTCGCACTTGGCCATCATGTCCGGCATGAATTTCTGACCGCCGAAGCCCGGTTCCACGGTCATGACCAGAACCAGATCGACCTTGTCAAGCAACGGCTCCAGAACTTCCACGGGCGTATTCGGCTTGACGGAAACGCCGGCCTTCAGGCCTTTTTCATGCAGCTTTTCAATGACCTGCAGGCACTCTTCGTCGCTCTGGCAGGCTTCATAATGGAAAGTGATCAGATCAGCGCCGCAGCCGTCGAAGTAATCGATGGCCTGCAGCGAATTGGCCACCATGATGTGAACATCCAGGAACTTGTCGGTAGCGCTGTTGACCTGCCTGAGGATCTTGGTACCGAAGGAAATGTTGGGCACGAAGTTGCCGTCCATGACGTCATAGTGAAGCCACTGGGCGTTGGAACGGTCAAACATCTCGACATCCTGCTGCAGATGCAGGAAATCAGCGGATAACAGTGAAGGTGATACAATCGTCATAATTCCCACTCCTTTTTCTTATTGCACAGTTCCGTAACGCTGACATAGTTGTCGTAACGGAATCTTGATATTCTTCCTTCCTCAACGCCCCTGATGATGGCGCATCCCGGTTCGTTGAGATGATGGCAGTCATTGAACCGGCAGGGCTCGTCAAGCTGAAAGTCCTTGATCCGGCCTGCCAGGGTCAGAGCGTCGATGCGGGAGAAGTCCAAGGAGGAAAAACCCGGCGTATCGGCCAGCCAGCCCCCGGCCACCTCATAGAGCTCCGTGTGCCTGGTGGTGTGCTTGCCGCGGTTGAGCGCCTTGGAGATCTCCTGGGTAGCCAGGGCGAAATCCGGGTCCAGCTTGTTGAGCAGGCTGCTCTTGCCGACTCCCGACTGCCCGGCCAGAACGGTGACCTTGCCCTTAAGGGCTGCCTTCAAACCGTCAAGTTCATAGTCGTGACCGACCAGAATGACCTGATAGCCGCTGCGGCGGTAATCTTCGATGTAGCTGTAGACAGGGTCGTCCTTTTCCGTCAGGTCCATCTTGGAGACCACGATCAGCGGTTCAATGCCGCTGTAGGCGATTAGGAAGATCAGCCGGTCGACCAGGACATTGGAGAAGACCGGGTCAACGGCGCTCATGACGATCATCGCCTGATCGACGTTGGCGATCGAGGGACGGTAAAGCTGATTGCGTCTGGGCAGGATCCTTTCAATGCAGTAGCGGCCGTCATAGATCTCGGCGTCCACCTCATCGCCCACTACCGGCCGGTCCTGCTTTCTGACCTTTCCCATGGCCAGAGCCTGCAGACGGCGGTTTTCCTGATCGATGATGGTGTACTGATTGGATACGATCCTGATGATCTTTCCCTGCATGCTAGTAGTAATAGAGCGTCAGTACTGCTCCATCAGTCTGACGGTAAACGGTATTGATGGCCGGGTCAGTTCTGACCACGGTATTCAGCGGATTGATGTAGTTGCCGTCGGCATCGATGTTGTCCTCAATGCTGAGCTGACTGAGGATGACGACGGCGCCCATGTTTTCCAGCATCGTCTTGGCTTCCTCGACCTTCATGCCCTTGATGCTGGCGGGAATGGTAAAGGTCGGATAGTCGGCGATCTGGAAGGAGATCGTCCGGTAGGTATTGCCGGGTTCGTAGACGGTGCCGGCGGGAATGTCCTGAGAGACGATGGTGCCGTACTCGGAATGATCGGGGTCGTCGATGTAGTAGACGTGGACGGTGAAGCCCTCTCTTTCCAGCATCGTCTTGATGGTCGCGATGTTCTGACCGACATAACTGTCAACCGTAAACCGCTTGCCCAGGGAAACGGTCAGAACGACCTGTGTTCCCCTGCTGACGACGGTGCCGGAAGCCGGCTCAATGGCAATGACCTTGCCCTTGGGGATCTCATCGGATGCCACGTAATCGATCCGCTCCACGATCAGATCCAGACTGCTGAGGCGCTGACGCGCTTCCGTGGCGTCATAGAGATAGAGGTCGGGTATGCTTACCGACCGGTTGGCCGCATTGGAGCGAATGGCGGAGCCGACCAGCAGGATCAGGATGATCATGGCCGCGGCCAGTAAGCCGTAAAGGATGATCTTGCGCTGGCTGTCATCCTTCATCTGCTGCTCGCGGGTCTCGGGATGAGCCTCTTCCCTTTCCTTCTGCTGTTTCTGACTTTCCATGGCTGCCACTTCGCTGACCAGATCAAGCTTGTCCTCGAAGTTTCTGGTCAGATCCAGGCAGGTGACCAGATCGTTATACATCCTGTCGGCGCTGTCATAGCGCAGGGCAGGATTGCGTGATGTCGCTCTGATGATGATGTTCTCCACGGACTGCGGGATCGTTGGGTCAAACTTCCGCACCGGCGGTACGTCGTTGTGCATGTGCTTGAGGGCGACCTCCACGGCCGTATCCCCATGGAAGGGCACATCGCCGGTAAGCAGTTCATAGAAGACGATGCCCAGGGAGTAGATGTCCGACTGGAAGCTGGCCGGCTTGCCGCCGGAAACTTCCGGAGCCAGGTAATGGACAGAGCCGACTACGGTCTGCGCCTGGGTTATCTGCTGGCCGGCGTCGCCCATCTGAGCGATGCCGAAGTCGGAGAGCTTGACGGTGCCGTCATCCTTGACCAGCACGTTCTGAGACTTGATGTCGCGGTGAATGATGCCCTGGTGATGGGCATGGGCAGTCGCGGAAACCAGCTGCTTCATGATGTTGACCGCTTCGTCGACCGGGATCACGCCTCTCTGACGCACCAGGTTCTTCAGCGTGCGCCCGTAGACGTATTCCATGACGATGTAGTTCTTGTCGCCGTCCCGGCCCACATCAAAGACCTCAACGATGTTGGGGTGGGAAGTTGAGGTGATGGCCATCGCCTCACGCTGGAAGCGCTTGAGCGATACTTCGTCGGTCGCCAGATCGGAACGCAGGATCTTGACTGCCACTTCCCGCTTGAGAATGGTGTCAATGGCCAGATAAACGGTAGCCATGCCGCCCTCGCCGACCTTCCTGACGATGATGTATCGGTTGGAGATCATTTCGCTAGCCATTTGCATCACCCTTCAGAATGACAACGGTCGTGTTGTCCCAGCCGCCGGCCTCATTGGCCAGTTCAACTAGTTTCTCCGCCTTCTGCGGCAGATCGGTTTCTTCATCATACAGACAGTCTCTGATGCTCTCTTCCTCCACATAGCCGTGCAGGCCGTCGGAACACAGCAGCAGATACTGATAATTATCCGGTTCAAAGCAGTCGCCTTCCACCACTTCGTTGACGCCGATGGCCCGGGAGATGACGTTGCGTCCTACCAGCTGGCAGGCGAACTCATAGTCAAAGCCGCGGTACTTGACCATCTCGTTAACCAGAGTATGGTCTTCGCTTACCTGCTCCATCCCGCCTTCCTTCAGCTGGTAACAGCGGGAATCGCCGACATTGACGACCAGCGTGCGGCTGCCGTCAGCGATGAAGGCTACCAGGGTAGTGCCCATGCCGGCGCACTCATCATCCTCGATGCTCTTCTGATAGACGCTGATGTTGGCCAGGTTGACGGTGTCCAGCAGCCACTGCTGCCAGTTCTGGTCGGGTTCGAAGAACTCTCTGAACTGTTCCGCCATGATCTCGGCAGCCATGGCTGAAGCCACGTCGCCGGCCCGGCCGCCGCCGATGCCGTCGCAGACGACGCCCAGCAGACAGCCGTCCTTTTCCTCAATGACGAAGCTGTCCTGGTTATTGGTACGGCAAATGCCCTTGTCCGTAATGCCGAAGCAGTTATCCCTGCTGATCATTGTCTCTGCCTCCTTCATACTTGCTGCGCAGCTGTCCGCAGGCAGCGTCGATGTCGTCGCCATGCTTCTGGCGCAGCGTACAGCGCACGCCGCGGTTCATCAGCTTGTTGTACAGCTGCATGGCGGTCTTGTAGTCGGTGGAAACGTAGCCGTTTTCATCGACGTTGTTGTAAGGTATCAGGTTAACGTAGACGTCAAACTCCCTGGTCAGTTCAGCGAGCTGCTCCACGCATTCATCAGTATCATTGACATCCTTCAGCAGGATGTACTCGAAGGAAAGCCGGCGGTTGTTCTTGCTGCAGTAGTAGCGCAGGGCATCCATCAGCTGCTCCAGCGGATAGGCCTTGTTGACCGGCATCAGCCGGCTGCGCAGTTCGTTGTTGGGCGCATGCAGCGAGATGGCCAGATTGTACTGGGTCTGCTCATCGGCAAACCTTCTGATCATCGGCACCAGACCGCAGGTCGAAATGGTGATGTGGCGGGCACCGATGCCCAGGCCCAGATCATGATTGGCGATCCTCAGGAAGGTCATGACGCTGTCATAGTTGTCAAACGGCTCTCCGGTTCCCATTACCACGATGTGAGAGACCCGGACACCCAGTTCATCGATGTCCTTCTGCACGCTCAGCAGCTGACCCACCATTTCCCCGGCGGTCAGATTGCGCTGTTTCTTAAGCAGGCCCGAGGCGCAGAAACTGCAGCCCATGTTGCAGCCGACCTGAGAGGTGACGCAGATGCTGTCGCCGTAGTCATAATGCATCAGCACCGTTTCGATGGAGCTGCCGTCAGCCAGTTCAAAGAGGTACTTGCGGGTTCCGTCCCTGCTGACCTGCTTTCTCAGGATCCTGAGCAGGCCGATGGAGAAGTTTTCCTTCAGAAACTCCCGCATCCTGACCGACAGGTCGCTCATTGCGTCAAAGGAAGTCTCGCGCTTGCGGTAAAGCCACTTGAAAAGCTGGTCCGCGTTGTAGCGCTTGAAGCCGTTATCCAGACATAAGCTGACCAGCTGCTGGTGGTCAAGATCGTAGATCGTTTTCATAGTCCTATTGTAGCACAATACCTGTTCTTTTTCTCTTCACTCTCTTGCCATCCGGGCCCAGTAGAAGCCGTCGGAATCATAGTCCATCGGCAGTACCGTCCTCTGCTTTTGCAGGCGGAAGTGCGGATGGTCCTTCAGGAATCCTTCCACCTGGCGTTCGTTTTCCTTTTTATTGAGCGTACAGGTCGAATACATCAGGATCCCGCCCGGGGCAACCATCAGGGCGGCGGCTTCCAGCAGGCGTCTCTGCAGCTGCACCAGATCGTCGATGTCCTTATCGGTGATGAAGATCTTGATCTCCGGCTTGTGCCTCAGCGTCCCCAGACCCGAGCAGGCGCCGTCCAAAAGGACGATGTCAAAGCTTCCGGCCGGATAGAACTGATCGATCTGCGTGCCGTCGTGGCAGCAGACTTCAACGTTTTTCAGTCCGTAGCGCACGGCATTTCTGCTGATGAGTTCGGCACGGAAGTCATAGAGGTCATTGGCCACCACTCTGCCGGTATTGTTCATCTTCATGGCCATCTGCAGGCTCTTGGAACCGGGAGCGGCGCAGACATCAAGGATCTGCATTCCTTCCCGGATCGGCAGATTGTTGACGACTTCCTGGGACGATTCGGACTGAATGATCACCAGATCGTTTTCATAGTATTCTGACTGAATGACATTGCCGTCATAGTAAAGGGCGCTCTCAAGTTTGCCGGCAGTAAAGCGGCTGTCCTTCAGCAGCTCGTCCCGGCTGGTCAGCAGTTCATTGGCTCTTAAGGCTACCCGGGGCTCCCGGATGTCCGCCCGGCAGATCTGTTCTGCCGTTTCCTCTCCGTAATGGGCCTGCCACATCCTGACAAGCCAGTCGGGATGGGAGGTAGCGATGGCCAGGTCGCCGGTATTCAGATCATCGCTGCTGACCCTGTGAAGAATGGCATTGACGACGCCTTTGTAGGCGCCGCTCTTTATCCGTCCGGCAACCGTTACCCATTCGTTTACGGTGGCGTACTGCGGCTTGTCCAGCAGCAGAAGCTCATAGCAGGCCGTATCAAGCAGGATGGCGATCCGTTCCGGAAGCTTTCTTTCGGCATACCGGCTCCAGGCTTCCCTGACCAGCCGGTAATTGCGCAGGGTACCGTAAACCAGCTGCGTGATGAAAGGGGAAGTTTCCCGGCTGTTTCTTAAGACCAGATTGGAAAACTTCCTGTCAATGATGACTGAGCAGAGATTCTGATAGGCAATTTCTCTTTCCTTCATAGGCTAATCCAGTATGCAGGGGTCAACGTCCACCTGTATGGCCACCTGATGGCGGCTGTAATTCTGCTGATCATACCACTTCCACAGCTGCTCAAGCAGATAGTCCCTGTCACTGCCTTTCAGTATCAGGCGGTAGCGGTATTCATCCTTGCGCTTCAGCAGCCGGGAAGGTCCCAGCGTTCTGATCTTCTCATCAAGTCTGAACTGCTCAGCCGCCTTATAGCTGGCCTCTTCCAGAAGCTCCGGATCCTTTCCGGCAAACATCAGGGCGATCATGTAGCTGTAGGGCGGATAGTAGCCGCTGTGGCGGTACTGCATTTCGTTATTGAAGAAGGCGATGTAGTTCTGTCTGACGGCCAGACGGATGCCGTAGTGATTGATGTCATAGGCCTGAACGTAGACTTCCCCTTCATTCTCGCTGCGTCCGGAGCGGCCTGAGGCCTGAACGATCAGGTCGAAGGTCATTTCCACGCTGCGGTAGTCGGTGCGGTTAAGCGGACCGTCGGCGTTGAAGATGCCGACCAGAGTCACTTCCGGGAAATCCAGTCCCTTGGCAATCATCTGGGTGCCGACCAGAACGTCATATTCATGGCGGCGGAAAGCTTCCAGGATATTGCGGTGGGAATCCTTCTGGGCCGTTGAATCCGCGTCCATGCGTACGATGCGGGCATCGGGATACAGACGGCTGACTTCCTCTGCCAGACGCTGGGTGCCGATGCCGTAATTGCGCCATTTTCTGGCTCCGCAGCTGGGACAGGCAACGTCGGCATCCTGCGTATAGCCGCAGCAGTGGCATACCAGCCTGTTTTCATCCTTGTGATAGCTCAGGGTGACGTCGCAGTGCGGACAGGTCAGCACCTCGCCGCAGCTGGCGCACTTCATGACCGGCGTATAGCCCCGGCGGTTGAGCAGCAGGATGACCTGCTGATTCTTTTCCAGCCGCTGACCGATGGCTTCGGTTAAGGGCTGAGAGATGATGAAGTTGCCGCGGCGTACTTCCCTGTTCATGTCCACCAGATGGCTGACCGGCAGTTTCTGGAAGATGCGCTCGTCCAGGGTGATCAGCTGGTAGACGCCCTTGACCGCCCGGGCATAGGATTCCAGAGCGGGTGTGGCGCTGCCCAGAATGACCTTGCAGCCATGGTACTGGGCGCGCCTGATGGCGATGTCACGGGTATGATAGCGGGGCGTGGAGTCCTGCTTGTAGGAATTATCGTGTTCTTCATCCAGGACGATCAGTCCCAGATCGGCAAAGGGCATGAAGACGGCGCTGCGGGTACCGACCACCAGTCTTGCCTGATTATTTCTGACCAGCTGATACTGCTGGTATTTCTCCGTGTTGTTGAGACCGGAATGATAGACGGCGATGCTGTCGCCGAAGCGCTTGCGGAAGCGTTCGATCATCATTGAAGTCAGGGAGATCTCGGGGACCAGGATCAGGACCTGACGGCCCTGTTCAAGGGCCTTCTGAGCCAGCTGCATGTAGATCTCCGTCTTTCCCGAACCGGTCAGACCATGAAGAAGAATGACTCTCTTTTCGCTGGTTTCGATGTCCAGCAGGGCCTTCTGCTGCTTGTCCGTCAGCCGGTAAGGCGTTTCGGCGATCTGCAGACAGCCGCTGTCCGCCTGCTTCTGGCGGTCCTCGGTGTGCAGCAGAGAGCTCTTGCGGTACTTGGTGTAGCGGTAGGCGGTACACTGCTTCAGAAATTCGCTCAGCAGCATCTCTTTTGATCCGAACTCCTCCTTCAGCTGCTCATCGTCGATGACGACCCATCTCTGACGGGCTGCCGGCTTGTGGGAACTGGCGGGCTTCAGAGCGGCCGGCAGCATCGCCTGAAAGCAGGAGATGGCCGGGGAAACGGTCTGATGGCTCATCCATAAGCCCAGCTGATAGAGTTCCTCGTTGAGCAGGGGCTGCTCATCGATGATCTCCTGAATTTCCTTCAGCTGATAGTCCAGCGTCCTCTGATAGGCTTCAAGGTCATCGACTTCCTGTACGTCGTCGACAAAGCCGACCAGCAGCCGGCCGTTGAAGTCGACCCGGACCCGCATGCCCCGTGCTAAATAGTCCTCTCCCTTTAGTAGATAGTGGAAAGGACTGTTCAGCTGCATGATGGGGTGTTCGATGTAGACGCTTACGACTCTCATGTTTTCTCTTATTAGCTTTATTGATAGATCGGGTATTTCTCGGTCAGCGCCAGAGCTCTCTTTCTCAGTTCTTCCCGGCGCTGTTCGAAGTCCGGACGGCTGGCTTCGCAGATCAGCCTGCCGACCTCCACGCAGTCTTCCTCGCGGAAGCCGCGGGTAGTAATGGCCGGCGTGCCGACGCGGATGCCGGAAGTGACCGAGGGCTTTTCGGGGTCGCCCGGGATGGCGTTCTTGTTGACGGTGATGCAGATCTCATCCAGACGGTTCTCCATCTCCCTGCCGGTAACACCGGCCTTGCGCAGGTCTACCAGAATGAGGTGGTTGTCCGTGCCGCCGGAAACCAGGTCCAGACCGCCCTCGCGGATGGTCTGAGCCAGCACCTGGGCATTTTTGATGATCTGTTTCTGATACTCAATGAATTCAGGCTTAAGTGCCTCGCCGAAGGCCACGGCCTTGCCGGCGATGACGTGCTCCAGCGGTCCGCCCTGAGAACCGGGGAAGACGGCGCTGTTGATCTTCTTGGCGATGGTTTCATCGTTGCACAGGATCATACCGCCCCGGGGACCTCTGAGGGTCTTGTGCGTCGTCGTGGTGACGACATCGGCATGGGGGAACGGTGAGGGATGCAGTCCGGCCGCAACCAGACCGGCAATGTGGGCCATGTCGACAAACAGATAGGCACCGGCCTCATGGGCAATCTTCCCCATTCTTTCAAAGTCGATGATGCGCGGATAGGCGCTGGCTCCGGCAATGATCATCCGGGGATGATGCTCTCCGGCCAGTTCTTCCAGCTTATCGTAATCGATCTGCTGACTGACGGGATCAAGTCCGTAGCCGATGACATTGTAGTTCTTGCCGGAGAAATTGACCTTTGAACCGTGGGTAAGATGGCCGCCGTGGTCCAGCGACATGCCCAGAACAGTGTCGCCGACGCTGCAGAGAGCCTGATAGACCGCATAATTGGCCTGGGCTCCCGAATGGGGCTGGACGTTGGCATAATTGCAGTGGAAAAGCCGGCAGGCTCTTTCAATGGCGATCGTCTCGATCTCATCGACGTACTGGCAGCCGCCGTAATAGCGCTTGCCGGGATAGCCTTCCGCGTATTTATTGGTCAGAACCGAACCCACAGCCAGCAGCACCGCCTCGGAGACGATGTTTTCGCTGGCTATCAGCTCAATGTTGCGGTTCTGTCTTTCGCATTCTTTTCTTATCAGCTGTCCGACCTGGGGATCGGCGTTTTCAATTTGACTTATCAGAGCATCGATCATTTTTCTTACCCACCTGTGTCTATTATACCATTAACCGCCGGCTTAGGGGCTGACAATGACGCGCAAAGCCGGAAAAAAGCCCGGCTTGTTACCGGGCTTGTGTCTATCATTCTTCTTCCTGCTGCTTCGCCTTGGCGTAGCGCTCGATGATCAGGGCGATGATGTCGGCAGCCAGCTGGGCATCGTCATTGCAGATGACATACTGGTAGCGGTTCATCATGTTCATTTCCCTCTGAGCCTTGGCCAGACGCTGCTGGACTACTTCCTCAGGTTCGGTCTTGCGGCCTCTGATCCTTCTCTCCAGTTCCTCCATTGAAGGCGGAATCAGGAAGATGGACAGCGCGTCCGGACACTTCTCCTTGACGATGGAAGCTCCTTCGACTTCAATTTCCAGAAGGACGTTCTTGCCCTCATCCCTCAGTTTTTCCACAAAGGCCTTCGGTGTTCCGTAATAGTTGCCGACAAATTCGGCGTATTCCAGCAGTTCATCGTTGGCGATGGCCTGCTCAAATTCCTCCCGGCTGACAAAATGATATTCCACGCCATCCGTTTCCCCCGGCCGCATGGCGCGGGAAGTCATGGAAATGGAATAGGCGAGGTTCAGTTCCTCGCGGTCCGCGAACAGCGACCGCACGGTTCCCTTGCCGACACCGGACGGTCCGGAGAAGACGATCAGTAATCCTCTGGCCATTGGTTTCACCCCCATTTAGTTGCCTCCATTATAGCAGACTCCTTAGACCTTCGACAATGTGATATAATTGTTTTTGCTTACGGAAGGAAGGGATGAAAGTGGCCTTTGACGGCATCATGCTGCACCAGGTAGTCAGACAGCTTCAGCCGCTGGTTGGCGGCCGCATCTCCAAGATCTACCAGATCTCCGATACGGAGGTTCTTTTCCTCATCAAGGCCGGAAACATCCGGCAGCTGATGGTCTCCGCTCATTCCACCTATAACCGCATCCATCTTACTGACCGCAGCTATCCCAGCCGCAGCGCGCCTTCCAATTTCGTGATGCTGTTAAGAAAGTATCTGGAAGGCGGCTATGTTTCCTCCATTGAACAGGCCGGACTGGACCGCTATCTCATCATGGAGATCTCTTCCCGCAACGAACTGGGCGACCGCATCGTCCTGCAGCTCTACATCGAACTGATGGGCAAGTATGCCAACCTTATCCTGGTCAGCGACGGCCGGATCATCGACGCTCTCAAGCACATTCCGCCCTTTGAAAACACCATCCGGACCATTCAGCCCGGGGCTCAGTTCAAGCCGACGGCTCCCCAGCCGGGCAAGACAGATCCCTTCGCAGTCAGCAGGATCGAGGGTGATGAGAATCTGTTTGAGAAACTGGAAGGCTTCTCACCTCTTCTCTCTGATGAGGTGAGCTACAGGATGCATCATGGCCAAAGCTACGCACAGATCATGACACAGATCGCGCAGTCTGATCAGCTGTACATCACTTCCACCAAAAAGGGAGAATTCTTCCATTGCCTTCCCCTTACCCATCTTTCTTCACAGTACCGGCAGTATGAGATCTGCGAAGGACTGGATCAGTTCTACTACTCCAAGGAAGAAAAGGAAAGGATCAGGCACATCTCCGGTGACCTCTTCAAGTTCGTCCGCAAGGAGATCAGCCGCACGGAAAACAAGATCGACAAGCTGTCAGCGCAGCTGCTGGAAGCTGAAGGCTGCGACATCTACCGCCGTTACGGCGAAACTCTTTACGCCAATCTGGACAAGGTAGACAAGGGCATGACCGAAGTCCGGATTCAGGATTTTGAAGGCAACGACCTCACCATTCCGCTGGACAACAAGCTGGACGGCCGGGGCAATGCCAAGAAGCACTTCACCCGCTATCACAAGCTTTCCACCGGCAAGAAATACATCAATGAACAGCTGCAGATCGCCCGGGATAACCTGGAATACTTCTCCGCGGTTTCCCAGCAGCTTCAGCAGGCCGACTTCACCGTTGCCAATGAAATAAAGCAGGAGCTGCAGAATAACGGCTATCTGAAAGCCGACCGTAGGCGGGTTCCGCATTCCAAGAAGCCTCCCGAACCGGCTTACCTGAGCATTGAAGCCGGAGAGCACGTCATTCTGGTCGGACGCAACAATATCCAGAACAACTACGTGACCTTTAAAAAGGCCGGCCGCTTTGACACCTGGTTCCATGCCAAGGACGTCAGCGGCGGGCACGTCGTCATCAATACGGATAAGCCCAATGAGCAGGAGATCCGGCTTTGTGCCATGCTGGCAGCCTGGTTCTCTCTGGCCCGGGAGTCTTCATCCATTCCCGTTGACTATACGCTGATCAGGGAACTGAAGAAAATACCCAACTCCAAGCTGGGCAAGGTCATCATGAAACAATACCGAACGATCTACATCGACATTGATGAAAAGACTCTCAGTCAGTACATTGACATGAAAAAATAGCCACATGGGGGTCAAAAGCCTCAAATCTCTAAGGAGAACCCCTTGTGGCTGTTTTTTTGTAAATACGTTCTACAGAACGGAACGGTAATACAGACCTCTGGTATAATTTCCGCTGCCCGGGATGCCGTCATGATAGGCGCTGATTATCCGGTCCACCTCTTCTGGGGACTCAATGGTAAAATACAGGATCTGATAGTCGACATTGCCGATGTCATCCTGCCGGTCAGCCAGATAGATCGGCGTACTGTTGAAAAGTTCGCTCATCTCAAAGCTGCAGCGTACCGGGAAGCGGGCTGCTGTCCGGTCAGTCAGATAGCCCTTATGATCGCATTGACTGCACTGCCGGCCGTTTTTCAGCGGGCAGTTGCGTACCAGCATCAGCGGCAGATAGCCGTAGGAAATGATGCCGGTATTTATTCTGCTCTTCAGCTGGCTGATTTCCTTCAGCGACAGCTCACAGGACAGCGTGCACTCGCTGACGTCCAGCGATTCCAGAACGCTGACGGACCTGGAGTTGGTAATGTTGAGGAAACTTCCGCCCATGACCTGCAGGCCGGCCTGCTGAGCCAGGTAAACGGCTGAGAGGCTGTTGCAGTAGGCCTTGGCGATTCCTTTCTGCCGGTAATCCGCCAGTCTTTCACTGATGTATTTCTCATTGAAGATCCAGCGGGGGATCTCCACGATGATCTCCTTGTCGGTTTGCGGAACTTCCATGCTGATGGGGATGATGAGTCCGTCATAGGTGCTGACGGTAGGCATCTGCCGGGGACTGAACAGCCGGACATAGGTCTTCTTCAGGCTGTGCCCGGCGTTCTGATCGGGCATGGTAACGGGATTCTCCCGTCTCTGCGGCAGCCGGATGGCTTCTTCGCTGAGCTTTTCCACCAGCATTCTGCGCAGCTGGTTAAGCGATGAAGCGCGCACGAACAGTCCGTCCTCAACTTCACCTTCCACCTTCTCGGCATAGTAAGGGGTATTGCCCAGCCTGCTCAGACTGTCATAAGCATCCTGCAGCGTCGTCGGCCGGCTCTGCGCCGGTAACGGAATCTCGCCGCTGACGGTAACCTGACCGGCACTGACAGTGACCGGCTGGTCTTTTTTTATTTCCACTTTCAGATCATCGGCGACCTCCTGTCTTTCCTGGCGGTATAGCTCGTGGATGCGGTTGAAGCTCTCCCGGGATGCCTTCTCGTCTTCCTCAGTGCGGATGCCGAACATCTGTCTTCCCAGTTCGCCCAAATAATAACCGCTGGTAAAGCCGCTGCGCGAGAAAACGCCGCGCAGAAGGTCAACATCATAAGGCTGACCGTCGACGGCCTGCCGGCAGCAGTACGTCGCCAGCGCCACATACTCCGGTCTCTTCATTCTTCCCTCGATCTTCAGAGAGACTACGCCCATTTCCTCCATCTCCCGGACATAGTCAAACAGGGAGAGGTCCTTGAGGGAAAGGTCATGTCCGGTTCCTCCGGGTGCCGCAAAGGGCAGACGGCAGGGCTGAGCGCACAGGCCGCGGTTGCCGCTGCGCTGACCGATCAGCGAGGAAAGCAGGCACTGCCCGGATACGCACATGCACAGGGCTCCATGAACGAAGTGCTCGACCTCGATTCCGTATTCGCCGGCTTTCCGGCAGAATTCCCTGAGTTCCTCACGGCTCATTTCCCGGGCGGTGACAATGCGCTTGTAGCCCAGTTTCGCCAACAAAGGCAAAGCGCTGCCGTGATGAACGCTCATCTGCGTGGAACCGTGCAAAGGCAGATCCGGAAAGCTCTCATGGATCAGCGAGGCAATGCCCAGGTCCTGAACGATGATCCCATCCACACCGTGCTCGTTGAGGAAGCGGAGAAGCTCGGTGACTTCCGCCATTTCGCTGTCCTTGACCTCGATGTTGACGGTCAGATAGACCTTTACATTATAAAGATGGGCATAGTTGATGCCCTCGATGAGTTCCTGATAGTCAAAGTTGGTCGCATTGCGGCGCGCCGAGAAGCTCCTGGCGCCCAGATAGACGGCGTCTGCTCCGGCACGCACGGCAGCGGTAAGCGCTTCGCCTGAACCGACCGGTGAGAGTACTTCAATCATTGCTTACCTCACTGATAGGCCTTGTCGATGTCCCGGTGGATGACAACGGTCCGCTGATTGCCGGCAGTCAGCTTCTCGTTAAGGGCGTTGGCGAAGGCCACGGAACGGTGGTGACCGGAAGTGCAGCCGATGCCCACGACCAGTTCCTTCTTGCCCTCCTCCACATAAAGAGGCAGGGTATAGAGGACAAAGTCGGTGATCATCTGCAGAACCTGCCGGGCATTCTCAAAGGAGAACACGTAATCGTAAACCGGCTGATCGTTGCCGGAAAGGTTCTTCAGTTCGTTGACGTAGTAAGGATTGGGCAGACAGCGGACGTCATAAAGAAGGTCGGCATCAGCGGGAATGCCGTTCTTGTATCCGAAGGAAACGATCTTGACGGTCATGCCGTTGTAGTCTTCGCCCAGGAAGGTGTCGGTCAGGATCTTGCGGAACTGGCCGGGTTTCAGATGTGAGGTATCGATGACGGTATCAGCGCGGTCCTTGATCTCGTTGCTGAACTGGATCTCGTAATCGATGGCTTCCTGCAGGCTGGGGAGTTCCGCGCTCTGCAGCGGATGGGGTCTTCTGGTGTATTTGTAGCGGCCCAGAAGTTCATCCCTGTCGCAGTCCAGAAAAAGCAGATGATACTCGATGTTTTCCTTCTTCAGCGTTTCCAGCTGCTGCAGCAGGGTGTCATACTTTTCCTTGGACCTTCCGTCGATGATGACCGCCAGGCGGTCTACGTCGCTGATACGGCTTACCGACAATAAAAGCTCGGGAGGAAGATTATCAATGCAGCTGTAGCCGACATCCTCCAAAGTGTTGCTGGCCATGCTCTTGCCCGCTCCGGACAGTCCGGAAATAACCAGTAAACTCATATCATCACCGCCTTTTCTTTTATTATATCATTTTCCCAATCTCTGATTATCTCAGTTGTTCGGGTGCAAAGATAATGGCAGTCCGGATAACCGGACTGCCATCAGATGATCTTACCTATCAGTCTTGTTTTTTATTTCGGAATAATCAATCCTGTTTTTCTCAAGCAGCTTTTTCAGCTCTTCAATAATGCTGTCTTTCTCTTCAATAAGACTATTCTTTTCTTCAATGATGCTGTCTTTTTCTTTTACTTCTTCCCTGACTTTTTCAATTTCGTCTCCAAATATTCTTTCAAAAAGTTCACTCATTTTCACATTCTCCTCTGAATCCGTTTCCTTGTAAGGATGTACCGTTTCTCTTATCAGTTCACTTCTGATCTGCCGATAGTCGCTGCAGGAGAAGTCATGCATGAGACTGCCGATTTCTTCGTCTGTATTCCGATAGGTGCCATTGACGAACAGGATCCTTCTGCCGTCATCATATTTTTCGCCGTTTTCCTTAATGCGTGACTCCACATGATAGACAGGGAAGTCATTACCGTACAGATCATAATCCAGTATGAATATTATATACGATTTCCGGATGGCCTTAAAGTCATTGCCTTTGCTTACCTGTTCAGCATCCATCAGAGCCTGATAGAATCTTGCCCTTTCACGTATGCCTGGTTTTCTGGCCCTCTGGACTTCCACGTCATAGTAATTCCCCTCACTGTCAAAAGCCTCTATGTCCAGTCTCGCTCCCCGGCCCATGATGTTGATCACGGAATGCTGGCTTTGGACACTGGTGACCGTAAGGTCATCCTTCTGGAGAATGACTCTCAGCACATACTGAGTAAGTTCGTTGTTATTGTTGAATACTTCAGACATGAAGACATCATCAAACAACGTGTAGTTCGCGATCGTTTCGCGAATTCGGGATTGGATTTCATTACACATGGTTTTTTCCTCCTTTATATGTGTATATAATCGGAAAAAACTATAAAAATTGGTGGTGGAGGATCGATCCCCATGTGTTCCAGATCCATCTATATTGTACTATAATTATTTTCAAGTATCAGGCATTCTCTGCATTTTTCTCAAAGAAAAACTGCCTGATGGCAGTATCCGTAAACTATATCTTTCTTTCCCTGACCTTGTCGATCAGAAGGATGACCGGTATCGACAGCAGCAGGGCCATGGCATCGCCGATGAAGGCGTAGATGTTCTTGGCCATCCTGGTAACCAGAGGCACCTTGAACAGCAGGGTCTCCGTTGCCGATTTGACGCCGGCAATTCCCAATAATGTCGCGACGATCATGATCACTGCCCAGAAGATTGCCTTAACTGTCGTGCTCTTCCAGTTTTCACTGAACTCAAAGGCCAGGTGAAGCAGAAAGGCGATCAGCATGTTCCCCAGCATCCAGCCGATCACGCCGTTCATGTGGCTGATGATCAGGCAGTACAGCAGGGTGCCGATGCTGCCGACCAGCACACCGCAGCCGGCGCCGAAATAGTAGGTATAGACTGCCATGACGACATAGCCCAGGCAGACGTAGTAGTTCTGAAAGAACGGCACCTGCAGCATCAGCGAGGCTGCCACAAACAGGGCTATTCCCAGAGCGGTATTGGTGATGAAGCGCGTACTCATGATCCTGTTCTCCTTCTGACAGTTATATTTTACATCATTATTGGCCATGGCGTGCTCATCCATGCTGCTTCCCTGCTGTTTTTTCCGTTTGCCTTTTTCCAACGCTCTGTATATAATGTTCTCTGGCCGCATGATAACCGGCTGTTACAGAACATCAAAACAGCGAAAACGCGCTTTTACAAATGCTTTTCCGATTGTCAAAGCCGAAGGCATTTGTTAAAATGAACATAGAAATGGATTAAGAATAATCTGCTTCTCACCAATTTGGTTTCTTTTGTTTTGTGTCCTTGGAGGGATTTATGGAAATAAATGATAAGACGATCGTCATGGACCCCAGTGAGATCCTGCGGGTCCGCTGTCCGGAGGTCGAACTTCCTTTGAATGACGAAGACCGCGAGCATCTTACCGAGATGCTGGAATATGTAAGAAATACGCATGATGAACAGTACTGTGAAGACCATCAGTGCCGCGCTTCCGTCGGCATTGCCGCTCCTCAGATCGGACTGGCCAAAAAGATGCTGGCCATCTCCATTGAGGACGGTGAGGATCTGGTGGAGTTCGCGCTGGTCAATCCCAAGATCATATCCAACTCGACCAGGCGCTGCTATCTGGAAAACGGCGAATCCTGCCTTTCCGTGATGCCGGATGTTGAGGGCATCGTTCCGCGCTACTACAAGATCAGGGTCAGGGCCTATAACATGATCACTGACCGGATCGAGGAGATCAGCCTGAAAGGCTACCCGAGCGTCGTCATGCAGCACGAAATCGACCATCTATACGGCAAGCTCTACTATGATCACATCAACAAGAACGACCCGTGGCAACAGATTCCTGACGCCGTGGTCATCTAGAAAGGGGTAAAATGGCTGAACAGAAATATAATTCAAGAGTCCTGACCTCTTATGAGCCGACCGATACTCTGGTTTTTGCTCTGGGCGGTCTGGGCGAAGTCGGCAAGAACATGTACTGTGTACAGTGCAATAACGAGATCATCATCCTGGACTGCGGTCAGAACTTCCCCGGCGATGAGCTGCCGGGCGTTGACTACGTCGTTCCTGACTATACCTATCTGATCAGAAATCAGGAAAAGATCAAGGGACTGTTCATCACCCACGGCCATGAGGACCACATCGGCGGCATTCCCTATCTCTTAAGAGTCTGCAAGATTCCAGCCATCTACGGATCCAAGTTCGCGATCGCCCTGATCGAAAAGAAGCTGGAGGAACACCGCATCAGGACCGACACCAAGCTGGTCATCATCGATCACACTTCCCGCTTTGACTCCGAGAACTTCCACATCGGTTTCTTCAACATCATTCACTCGATCCCCGACTGTCTGGGTCTGGCCATCCGGACGCCCAACGGCTGGATCATGTCCACCGGTGACTTCAAGTTCGACCTGACGCCGACGGCGACCAATGCCGACTATCAGGTCATGGCCTTCATGGGCCAGTTCGGCATCGACCTGCTGCTGTCCGACTCCACCAACTCGGCAATTCCCGGTTTCTCCATCAGCGAGAAGCAGGTGGCCAAGAGCATCCTGGAGATCATGAGCAAGACCGCCGGACGTCTGATCATCGCCACCTTCTCATCCAACGTCCACCGCATCCAGCAGATCATTTCCGCGGCCATCAGCTGCGGACGCAAGGTCTCCATCATCGGCCGTTCGATGGAAAACGTCGTCCAGATCGGCCGCGACCTCGGTCACATCCAGGCTTCCGACGGCGACTTCATTGAGCCGGAAGCGCTGGACACTTATCCCGCCAGCAAGGTCTGCGTACTGTGCACCGGTTCCCAGGGCGAGCCCCTGGCGGCCCTGAGCCGGATGGCGGCCGGCATTCACCGCTTCGTGCACATCATGCCCGGCGACACCATCGTCTTCTCATCCAACCCGATACCGGGCAATGAGACCAGCGTCAGCGAAACCGTCAACGCTCTGACCCGTCTGGGCGCCAACGTGCTGACCAATTCCATGCTCAACAACCTGCACACCACCGGCCATGCTTCCCAGGACGAACAGAAGCTGATGCTTCAGCTGGTCAAGCCGAAGTTCTTCATGCCGATGCACGGTGAATACAAGATGCTGAAGATGCACGCCGATACAGCGGTCTCCACCGGCATCCCCGAGGAGAACATCTTCATCTGCGCCAACGGCGACGTCCTGGTTCTGCGGAATCACGAATGCTACCTGTACAACCACCGCATTCCCACCGATGCCGTCTACATTGACGGCAACGACTCCAGCGGCATTGCCACGGCCGTGCTGAAGGACCGCAAGATCCTGGCTGACAACGGTCTGGTAAGCGTCATCGTCACCATTGACTCCAAGACCAACACCATTCTGTGCCGGCCCAATCTGGTTTCCCGCGGTTTCATCTACATCAAGGAAAGCCAGACCCTGCTGAAGGAAGGCGAACTGCTGGTCTATGAAGCCCTGCGCAAGAAGCTGGCCGGAAAGACCACCTTCGGGGAACTGAAGAACACCATCAGGGAGACTCTTGACCCCTTCCTGTATGCCCGGACACACCGTAACCCGATCATCATTCCGGTAATTCTTAACTACCGTCAGTGATCTGACACTGATGACCAAACAAAAAAGCGGCTAGCCGCTTTTTTCTAGATTATGACGATGTTGCTGAATCCCCGGTCTTCAGCCAGCTGTCTGAGCTGCTCCATGTACTGCTGATCAGGTTCCCGGAAATCCCGGTACTGCTGACGGACGCCGTAATGGCGGTACTTGAT
>JAGAFL010000101.1:0-3931 GCA_017612595.1 Erysipelotrichaceae bacterium
CCGGTTTTCCCAGAGGCAGTGGTCGTAGAAGCGGATAGCGGAAACCTGCCCGCCCTGGCCATACAGCAGTTCCAAAAACTCATTCCAGTCGGCAAACAGGAACAGATCATCGACGTTATGGGCAAGAATGTAGTTCCAGACCTTCGGACTGACCAGATCGGAAAAGCCCAGGAAGGACTTCAGACCGTTGGTCTCTTCCAGCTGCTCACGGTCCAGACCGAAGGCATAGCCAGGCACTAATTCACAGTACTGATCCAGGAAATCAGACCAGCTGCCGGCAAAAAAGCGCGGGGGCAGGAAGAACTCACGGCTGGCCCCGGCTGACCGGTCGCCTGCCTGAACAAATGACGAATAGCCGCCCAGCTGATGAGTGCGGAATTCATATCTTTCCAGATACCAGCCATTGAGATTGACCGGGCCAGCATAGGGGACCTTGAAGACGGTCTTAGCGGGATTGGCGATTTCAATGGCCCAGCGGTGGTCGGAGATGACACTGTCGATGAACTCCTCGCCGCTGACATCCCTGACTTCCCGTCTGACGTCTCCGTCCGACCACTTATAGTAGCTGACGAAGACTTCTTTCCCTTCTTCCTTCTCCACGGCATAGGAATACTCTGAGCGGAAAAGATCCCTGCTTGCCCAGGGATAGGTGTCCTTCATTATTTCCAGAGCCTTTTCAAGGTAGGCTTCGGTGTCTTTCCCGTAAGGAAAACGACTGCTCATTCATACCTCGCAGTCTGGTCGTCCTCAATCTTTCTTTCACTCAGCAGCATCGTTTCCCTCGGACTGAGCGGGGTAACGTAGCCGAAGTGAAAGAGCGCCTTGACGATTTTCTTCCAGGTTCCGTAAATCGCGGATAACAGTTTTTTCATTTTCTTTCCTCCTGCCGCTGCCAGCTAATTGCCCGTCAGCTGCCTTAATTCCTTCAGGCCGTCAAGAATCAGATATACATGTAGGGCGGTCATGGCCAGATACACCCAGAAGTTAATGCCGCCCTCCCGCAGATTACGCAGATAAGCATGCAGTCCCTCCTGAGGAATGCCGCTTCTGAGGTCTTCGAACAGTTCCCCCCAGCGCTCAGCGACGGTCTGGAAGGCCATTGAATAGAAACCCACCACCAGCAACAGCGCCGCACAGGCGCAGCCGATGACGCCGGCGTAGATCTTGGCATTGACGTGGATCATCGCCGCAGAATAATTGGTATACTCCCTTAACAGGGCTGCGACCAGCCGGTAGACGCCATAAGGAAAGCCCAAAAGGAGAGCGGCAGCTGCCAGCAGTTCCAGAAGCGGGTGTCTTTTCTTTGTAAATCCCGGTAAGTAGATTATTTTCATGGCTTTCCCCTTTCTTCCATCATACAACAAAGCCTATCAGAAATGAACTGCAGGCTATTGCTTGCTGTTATTCCGAAAGCCAGCCCCTGGCTACGGCAGCTTCAATGTTCGCTTCTACCCAGCCGTAGACCTGCGGCATGAACTGCCTGACCACGCTCATCCGTCTTTCCACCGCCTGACGGCTGACCCTGCCGTTGCCCCAGGTGTGGCCTTGGGTCAGCACGTTGTGCAGAAAGGGCTGCAGGCGGTCCAGACAGGCGGCATAGCGCCCGTCAGCCGTTTCCATGGCGTCAAACTCCTCCCACAGGCTTCTGATCATCTGACCCTGCTCAGCCGGCAGCCGGGAAAACAGCCGGTCAGCGGCTGCTCTTTCCCGCTCAGTCTTGTCAATGTTGGCGGCCGGGTCATAGGCAAAGGTATCGCCGGCTTCGATCTCCACCAGGTCGTGGACGACGCACATCTTCACGGCCCGGCCGGTATCGACCGGTTCAACCGCATACTCCGCAAACAGCATCGCCATCACGGCGATGTGCCAGGAGTGCTCGGCGTCATTTTCGCGCCGGCTCTGATCCAGCAAAAGCGTCTGGCGCAGGATGCCGGTCATCTTGTCGATCTCAGCTGTAAACATCAGCTGGCTGTCCAGCCGCTGGCTGCGGCTGGAAACGAAATCACTCATTCCCATCTTCAGGTCTGCCTTTCCGTATTAACTATATTCTACACGAAATGTCCATGCAGATGAAAAGAGGTCGGTGACCTCTTGTTAACTATACGAGATTCTTGCCGGTCAGTATCCGCCACAGGGAGAAATACTTGATCAGGGCGAAACCCTGCGGGCGGTAGATCTCATAGCGGCGGCCGTTACAGGTCAGATACAGACCGTTGTTGCGGAACATGCCCAGTTTGGTGATCTCGGCCCATCTGAAGGAGACGATCTCGCCATGGCTGCTGGTCACCGTCATCCGGTCGCCGTACAGCTGAGCGGTAAGGTTGCCTTCGATCAGCACCCGCTCGTTGTCGACGATCTCATACAGGCTTAACCCCTCATCCTGCGAGAAGGGCTTATCCGTCTGAGCCTTCAGCTCATCCTGATGCTCCCGGAGCCAGTTCTTCTGGAAGGCGTTCCACTTGATGGTATTGTCATAATCGGCGATCAGTTCGCCATTGAGATAGCCGTATTCATCATAGGTTCCCTGCATGCCGCACTGGCAATGGAATTCATTGCCCTGGGAATGAATGGTGTCAAACTGCTGGCAGAGAGGGCAGAGGTACAGCAGGTTCTCGATGCCTTCCGCCAGGGCTTCGCCCCGGTAGCGGACATGGTGCTCATCCTGATACTGAAAGGCGTCAGCCTGCAGGTCATTGACAATAATGTCATAGATCTCATCGACGCTCAGCTTATCCAGCTGTTCTTTCGAATACTCATTGACGACCCGGCCGAAGATCTTGCCCCGGCGCTTGGTTCTGGCCCAGCGCGGGGAGCGCAGGTAGCCGCCGTCAAAGCGGTAGGTGACTAAGCCGCAGTCAGCCTGCTTGAGGATCTCCGCCGTCCTTTTGGAAATGAAGCCGGTGGAGCCGTCCCAGGACTTGTTGCCCTCGGGGAACATCGCCACGTCGATGCCGGCGTTGAGGTTGCGGACGATCAGCTCAACGGTGTTGTCAGCCGCCGCTCCCTTTTCCCGGGGGATCAGGCCGATCAGAAAGCGGATCAGCTTGCCCAGGGCGCCGGACATGATGTTGGCGCTGCCGACGAACTTGAAGTGTCTCTTAAGGGCAATGACCATCAGCAGTCCGTCAAAGTCGGAATTGTGATTGGACAGCAGCAGTACCGGCTTGCCCTTGATCTTATAATACTCGCCGGAAAAATCACGGAGAGCGGCGATCAGCCAGCCGGCCGTGATCCTCAGAAAGTGATAGACAAACTTATGGCGCCATAGCCCCCTGCGGACGTCGTTATTCATTTTCCTTATCGCTGTTCTTCTGCTCGAGGTAGTCTCTTCTGGCGTTGCGGATGGGGATCAGCACCAACGGCATCCATAAGGCCGCCACGATGAAGGTCACCCAGTTGGCGGAATAACCGGCCACACCGTATTCATTGGCCATGGCAAAGCCGAAGTGCTTGATCAGAAAGGAGCCGATCGGCGTACCGATGCACATCGGAATGACGACGTAGAAGACCTGTCTGATGCCTTCCGACTGGCCGTGCATGCTCTTGGGCATGCAGTTCTTCAGCATGACCATCAGCGCCTGATACATGCACATGTAGCCGGTGCCAAACAGGAAAATGCCCAGGCAGGTGACCACCGTGCTGGGGATCCAGACGATCAGCAGACCGGCAATGGTCAGCGCCACGGAACCGTACATGATGTAGTGGAACTTGCCCTCATCCAGCCAGCGGGAGCACATGAAGGTAAAGGGCAGCGCCGCGATCAGCGGCAGGCCCAGTACCAGTCCGGCGTTTCCGGTTGAATAGCCCTGAGTATAGACCAGGAAATTGGTCAGATGGGAGAAATACATCTGGAAACCGATGAAGTAGACCGCGAAGATGATGCAGATATCCTTCATCAGCTTGTTCTTCTTCAGAAGAGAGAAATCAAAGA
>JAGAFL010000102.1:0-13564 GCA_017612595.1 Erysipelotrichaceae bacterium
GGTCGGATAGACCGAGATCTTCACTTTCTCAAAGGTTTCGCTGATCTGCTGTCTCAGCATCTCCGCGGTTTCCTCATTGAGACAGTGGGAGATGATGACCCGGTGCGCGTCGGAGCAGGTCTTCTTCATCTGCTCGACGACATTCTTCACCATGTTCTTTACGCCCTTGGCCTTGCCGACGATGTCGATGACGCCTTTATTGCCCATGCCGATTCCCCAGATGTTCAGCTTGGTGGCGATCAGACCGACGATGCGGTTCATCCGGCCGTTTCTGACCAGATTCTCGAAGCTGCACAGCGAGAAGACGATGTTCAGCCTGCCGACCAGTTCATTGGCCCTGGTCACGATCTCATCATAACTGAACCCTTCACCGGCCCAGTCAGCGATCTTCTCGACTACCAGCATCAGGGATGGGCCGGTACCCAGCGGATCGACGATCTCGATCTTCTTTTCCGGATGCTCTTCCAGAACCATCTCCTTAGCGGAAGAGACGCTGTTGAAACTGCCGGAAAGGTGCTTGGAAATGCACAGGGCGATTGTTTCATCGTAGTCTTCAAACTCGCTTGCCCATAAGCCGGGAGCGGGGCAGGCCGATGACGGGGTCGAATTAAGGGATTCGAGATATGACGTCATCTCTTCGATGTTCAGATCGTCGGTATCCACGAAGTCTCTTCCCTCGCCGGAAAGGACAAACGGTACCGTCACATAACGGACATCGGGATTATCATTTTCCAGTTTCTTGAAGTCGCAGCTGGAGTCGCAGACAATATTCAGCATGGAAGATCACCTCCTTCTTTATCGCACAGCTGACGCTGTCTTTTTTCTCTAGTCTCTGAACAGGATGTCCTGAGCCACGGGCTGATAGAACATCTTTCTTATTTTTCTGAATTCCGTGGTCTGGGCCAGGATCCACATCAGCTTGGTCACCACCGCTTCGGTAGTCATGTCATAAGCCTCAATGATGCTCTTCTGACTCTTGAGATGATGGCCTACCTGATAGATGGTCATGTCGCTGCCCTCATTCTGAACCTGGGTGCTCATGACCAGCGTCCTTCCATTGGCTACGGCATAGTCGATGGCGTCCTGGAAGCCATACTTCTCCAGCATCGGCAGACCGCCAACCCCGTAGCTTTCCACTACCAGGGCATCGTTGCGCTGCAGGAAGTACTTCAGGTATTCGCCGGTGATCCCCGGTATCAGCTTGATCAGCGCTACCCGGTCGGACATCTGCTGATAGAACCGCGGCTGTCTTCCTCTGGGCTGATCAATGTACTGGATGATGTGATCATCCTGAATGACCGCCAGGTAGGGATAATTGATGCTGGCAAAGGCCTGGAAGCTCTTGGTGTTGATCTTGCGGGCCCGGGTTCCCAGGATGACGTTTCCCGAAAAGACGATCTGTACGCCGCAGGAACCATCAGCGCAGCAATAGCGGAAGGAATCCATCAGGTTCATCTTCGCATCGGTGACCGAGAGGTTGATCGGCCGCTGTGAGCCGGTCAGCACGATCGGCTTGGGACTGTCCTGGATCAGATAGGACAGAGCGGCGGCCGTATAGGCCATGGTATCGGTGCCGTGGGTGATGACAAAGCCGTCATACTGATCATATCTTTCCTGAATGCACTGGCTGATGGCCAGCCAGTGATCCCGGGAGATGTTGGTCGAATCCAGAGAAAACAGCTGGAAGTTGTCGACATCACAGATATCGCTTATCTCCGGCAGACTGTCGATCAGCTGCTGCGAAGAAAACAGGGGTTTCAGCCCTTCCTCACTGTTAGCCGAGGCAATCGTGCCGCCGGTGGCGATCAGCAGTATTTTCTTCTTCATGTTCATCCTCTGATTTCATTCTATCACATGCGCACTGACCGCGCATTTCCGTTACCCGCTGATGATCTTCCTTACTTCCCTGGCCAGATCGCTGCGGCCGTCAAAAAGCTGGACGTAGCCCTGCAGGCTTTCCGCCTTCTTGCGCAGGTTTCCTTCCACGTCGTAGACGAAGATGCGGGCCTTGCCCTTGCCGTTCCTGGCTTCCTGCATGACGTTGACGCCGGCAGAGTTGCCGTCAAAGCCGATGACGATCGACGGACGGCGCTGGAAGACTTCATGGGATATGCTCTTGTAGATGCCCATGGCCGCGCTCTCAATGGAGACCCTTATGCTGACATTGGCCTTCATGAGCCTCTTAAGGCGGCCCTTGTCAACGACGGTCGGGCACATGGCAAAGATCTTGAAGCTGCGGTTGTGGTCGACCAGATACTTCTCATAGCCGGACAGGGTGTCACCGATCAGGAAGAAGACTTCCTTCTCATCCAGCTGATTGAGCAGCTGGTCAATGATGGCCATGCCCTCGGCGGTCATTCTGGTCGAGCGTTTTTCGGTATTGAAACTGCCGCCCATCAGCACTATCGGATAGCGGTCCCAGGGCAGTTCTTCGATTTTGTCCTTCAGTTCCGTCTGGACATCGTAGATGCTCTCTGTTGTCCAGAGTTTCTGGGAAAGCTGGACTTCATCCTGCATTCTCTCCATCAGCACTTCCTCCAGGCTTCTTTCTTCCAGCAGCTGCCGGAAGGCGGCCTGCTTTTCAGCGAAGGCTTCCAGGGACTTTTCCATTACCAGGCTGTCGGCCTGCTTCATCTGCATGAGTTCCTCGCGGCTGAGCATCAAAGTTCTTTCCATGGAAAGCTGCTCGTCGATCGGGCAGGTTCCGTACAGCGCGGCGCCGTCGGTGCCCTGTACGCACATGATGCCGGCCTTAAGATACTGGCGCAGCGGATGCTCGTCCAGCGAGATGAGGTTATTGAGACGGACGTTGGAAGTGATCTGGAATTCCAGAACGATCCTATTGTCCCTGAGATTTTTCAGCAGACGGCGTCCTTCCTGGGTATTAAGGTTGGCGGTAAACAGACCGTGGCCGATGCGCATCAAAGGCATCCGCTGGCCGGGAGCCAGCGATGATCTGACGCATTCGATGGAGTCGCCGACATTGTTCGCCTGGCTGTCATTCTCTCCGGCATGCACGCGGAAGACGAATCCCGGATCATCTCTGGCGATCTTGACGATCTCCTTTATTACCGGCTTGAGTTCGCGGATGCTGTTGATCTCTTCGCCGACGATGTCGCAGCCGGCCACATAGGGATCACAGGCGACGGCTCTGAGCACCTGCAGGTTTTCCTGCAGATAGGTCTGCGGGGTGACGTTGTCCTTCAGGATGGTCAGCGGGATCCGGCGGATGGCCGCCAGAAAGCGGATGGTGACGCCGGTCTCTTCTCTGATCGCCGGGAAGACCTCGTGGACCTCGTTGAGCATCCTGATGGATTCATATTTCTTGACCAGGGTCGTATCGCTCATCTCCACATACCTGATTCCCTGGCTCTGGTAGACGCGGGCGACCCAGAGCATCTTGTCCTGGAACAGGCTGTTGTTCTGATAGCGGGGATCCCGGTCATCTTTGAGCATCTGACGGACGTAGCGGATGATGTCGCTGTCCGGTATTCGGTTAATGCCGTGAAGGCGGATCGGCTTTTCCGCCGGCTTGCCGCGGGTAAAGACGTAGCGGTAGAGATAGACCTTCTCCAGGTTGGTGAAGACCGCCTGACCGTCCTTCAGGATGGTCAGGGAAGAACGGATCTGGACGATGTTGTAATGAGCGTCCTCAGGGTTGTTGAGGATGAGGTCGGCCAGATTGATGAAGGTATTGTCGTCGATCTTGCGGTTGAGGTACTTGCCTTCCAGAGGTGAATCGGCAAACTGCCGGGCGACACGTGCGCGCTGCTGGTCCAGAGCCTTCTGCTGGCGCTGCGACAGCCTCAGATCCAGCTTGCGGATGTAATAAAGCGGATATCTGATCTGATGGACGATACCCAGGGCGATCAGGATGTCGGGATGCAGGTTGCCGTTGGTGTGGGTATGAAGATCCGTTTCAAACTTGTAGTCACGGATGATGTAGGTCTTGATGATGGTCTTGTTGGCATCCAGGGTATATTCCTTGGTCTGGCTCATCAGCGTCTTGGGAAGGGCGGGGATGGCCGCCTTCATCTCCACGCTGCCGTCCGGGAAGATGTTGGCCACCTTGGTGTTGGCCAGACGGAAGATGTAGATCTCCCGGTTCCGGGAATCGATGTAGCAGGGTACTTCGCCCCTGATGATCTTCAGTCCGTTGTCATCATAGCTGATCGGCAGCTGGCAGAGCTTGGCCAGGTTGGTGATCAGGTTGCCGCTGTGATGGTTGGGAGTGGACAGGACATAGTAAAGCCTGTCGTCTTCCTTATACAGATCGACGATGATGTCCTTTTCATTGTCCAAATAGAAGCGGCCGAACTTTTCCATACATTCTTTACCTTATTTTTGTATAGTATAATACAAAAACGGTTCTTTGGGGGATTTCTTTGCGTTTCTTCAGAATGTTTCAGCCGAAATAGTTTTAGTCTATAATGTTTTTGACGACAATTTTGCTATTCCGGTCGTTATATAGATAGGAGGGACTGAAGTGGCAGTCAACTACCAGATAGCCCAGCAGCAGTTCGCGATGCTCTATGAGCGCAACTATCAGCTGGTCTACCGCATCTGTTACACCTACATGAAGAATCAGTACGATGCCGAAGACTGCCTGGAAGATGTCTTTGTCAAGGTCTACACCGGCAACATCGAGTTCAACGATGAAGACCACGAGAAGGCCTGGCTGACCGTTGCCAGCATCAACACCTGCAAGGACCATCTGAAGCAGTTCTGGCGCAAGAAGGTCGTCGCCGACGAGACGATTGAAAACCATGGAGTCAGTTCCCGTAAGGACAGCTGGCTGCTGCAGGAAGTGATGAACCTGCCGGAAAAGTACAAGGACGTCATCTATCTGCACTACTATCTGGGATATAAGAGCGAGGAGATCGCAGAAATGCTTAAGCGCGCCGCCTCAACCGTCCGCAATCAGCTGGCGGAGGGACGGAAGCTGCTTAAGATCAGACTGGAGGAGATCGATAATGAGTGACCTGAAGCAGTTCAAGGCTGCCATCGATGAAATTGAAGTCACCGAGCAGCAGAAACGGAAAATGTACAGCAACATCATCGCCAAGGCGGAAGCCAAGAAGAAGAGATTCTCTCTTCCTTCCCTGGCATTGCGTCTTGCCCCGGCTCTTTCGCTCTGCCTGATCGTCGTTCTGGCCGGCAGCCTGTGGCTTAATCAGTCCATGAGCTTCGCCGGCAGGAAGGCTGCGGACGGAAACGGCCAGGTCTCCGATGAGATCCAGCCCGGCGATGTCGCCGTCAATGCGCCGGCTGACGAAACCTCAGAGAAGATCGAGATCGACGGGATCGTCTATACGCTAACCCTGCGTACCTATCCCAGCAGCGAAACGACAAGCACCTCTCTGCCTGCCGGCATAACCGACAATAAGGCAACCCTGACATCCATCAGCTGGACCGACGAAAACGTGGTATTCACGCTCTCCAGCGATCAGGTTGCCGATGAGGAAAGCCTGCTGAAGGTCAGGGACAAGGTTCTTGAAATCTTCTATCAGAAAGACTGATTTAAATACCCGAACACCCCGGGATCTGCCGTCAGGCAGGTCCTTTCATTTATCCTTCCGGCCGGAAAAAAGCTCCGGGGCATTCGCCTTCGGAGCTTTCGATTCATGAATTTTATGCCTGTTCTTCTTCCTTGCGGCGTCGGAAGGTCAGGGCGATCTGCGACATGCCGGCCAGAGAACCGGTCATCATGACCATTCCCAGCGCCAGGGTATCCGGAGAGCCGGTCGGCGGCGTGCCGGTGTCCCACTTGGCGTAGACGATGTTCTCCTGATCTTCGTTGATGACATCAAGCAGGATCTTGCTGAGCGGTTCGCCTTCGCAGGCTTCATTGTCATACCAGCCGCCGAAGGTGTAGCCTTCCGGTACCGGCAGGCCGGTAACTTCGGTAAAGCCTCCCAGCTCAACAGTCACGTTATTGGGCAGGCCCTCTACGGTGATCTCACCGATGGCGCGGACATTGAAGTCAGGCTGGACTTCCTGGCCCCTGCCGTCATAGACATAGGTCAGCTTGGTGTACTGCGGATCGCGGCCGTAGCGGGCCTTCAGCAGGATCACGCCGTCCTTGATGGTCTTATCGGAAACCAGCAGGACTCTGTCACCCTGATAGAGCTTTCCGTCGGCGGCTTCCCAGCCGATGAACTCCATTCCCTCAGGGGGAGTAACTTCATCGTCATAGGCTACCGGGAAGGCAGCGCCGGTGCAGTAGAGGGAATCATCCTTCGGCTCGGTGCCGCTGCCGCCGTTGAGGTCATACTTGACCGGAGTACCCGGGAAGTCGGAATAACGGGCGTACAGGGTAACGGTGGTTTCCCCATCGCCCAGATCTTCGACAACTTCCTTGGTAAGGAGCGTGCCGAAATAGTACGGTGAGTTGTCAGCGGTAAACCAGCCGACAAATATCATGTCGCCATTCTGCGGATCGGCAGGCTGAGCTACGGAATTGCCGGAAGTGACGGTCACGGTTTCCTCGCCGTTAAGCGTTCCGCCGTTGGCATCAAACTTGACCGAATACTCTTCAGCCTTCCAGATGCCGTAGAAGGTGTAATCCTTGTCCGGGAACACTCTCATCTTCGCCATTTCCTCTTCCGCGATCGGTTCGCCGTTTTCCGTCTGGCTCCAGCCCATGAAGCGGTAAGTGACGTTTTCAACCGTCTTGATCGTTTCACCGATCACCAGGCCTTCGTTCTGAGGCGGATACTTGGAGACCAGATCATTGAACGGTACCTCGCTGTAAACCGTATCGGCATAGTTCTTGCCGGGAATGTAGCGGACTTCATCGATGTTGCGGGTGAAGAAGACATTGGACGGGGTTTCCATGGACATGTCAAAGATGGCATACTTGCTTTCGTTGTTGCTTTGCTTGGTATCACGCTGAACGACTCCCTCGCCGTTCACCACATTGCCCTTGCCGCGGACCAGATGGAAGCCATCCGGACCGATGTCTACCTGTCCGTCATGATTGGTGGGCAGCCAGACAGTATAGGTGGAATCGAGATAATAGGTCTTGGTGACGCCGTCACTGTCAGTGTGTTCAGTTCTATCGGCACCCTGCGGCGTGGTTTCCTCATCAAGGTATTCAAACCAGTTGTTGATCACAAACGGGTATTTCAACGTTCTTTCCGTAGCCCTGATGGTCACGGTTTCCGGGAAGCCGAAATTGTTTCTCATTTTCCGGAAGTGCATGTTGTAAGTGTTGGGATCCAGCCAGAAGCCACTCCACCAGTCCGGATTCCAGTAATACTTCGAGAAGCCGTTTTCATCCAATATGGCATTGATCTCCTGGACGCGGGGATCGCTCCAGACCTCGGTGTCCCAGAAGGTGAAGCCGGCATATGTCCAGTCATCAACGTCGTACTTGACGTTTTCAACGCGCTTGATTTCCGTTCCGTCGATGTCATAGACGATCAGGGTATGACGGGAGCGCTGCATGTAGATGCGGGTAACGGTTGAACCGTCGCCGTTGACTTCAATGTCGGCGTATGGCGCGGTGAGTTCTTCATTAAGTACCAGAACGGTATGTCCCCAGCGGTCTTCAACGTAGTCAGCCGCCAGTTCCTGCAGATATTCCGAGGTAATGACCGTACCGGCGTAATCATTCATTTCAATCGTTTCTTCCAGATAATAGCTGTCATCGGCATAGGTAGGAGCTTCCTGCCAGACCTCAATGTGGTAAAGCACCTTATTGGCAGTCCAATGAGCGGTCAGAGTCTTGACGCCATCCAGCGTATTTCCGAAGGTGAACTCAGCTTCGCCGTCATACCAGCCATCCAGCGTATAGCCGTCGCGGGTGGTGGTTACTTCCTGAGTAGACTGGCCGTAGGGAACGAACTGCGGGTCGAGATAGACGCCGCCGGCGCAGTCGAAGAACAGCCAGGAACCCTTTGACATCACCGGATACAGGTCAATGACCTCGGCGGTTTCCTCATCTGTCTTGATCGGGTTGTCCGTGGAGTAAACCGTTCCCTCGCTGTCTTTCCAGCCGGTCACGACCAGAGCGATGTTGTCTTCAGAGCGTTCGGAGACTTCGGTATCGCTTGGGCGCGGAGAATAGGAAGTGCCCCGGACGACAACGGCGGTATAGAGAACGCTGTCGGTCTTGCCTTCAGCAGGTTCATCATCATGATAGTTGACGTAGATCACGTCAGCAGCGTCGACAAATTCGGCATGCAGCTTGGTCACGGCTCCGTCAGTCAGAGCCTTCTGTTCGCCGAACCCGGTATAAGGCTGCCCGTCATCGGTAAACCAGCCGGTGAAGAAACATCCTTCCTTTTCCGGCTTGGCCGGTTCAATGAGTACGTCCGTATTGCCGTCTGCGGATTTCAGTATTACGGTATGCAAAAGCTCGTCATCCACGTAGAACTCAAAGGTCTCCGTGGTGACCGGTGTTTCACTGACATCGGTTATGGACGCCCGCACGTTGATGCTTAAGGTGCTCATGAAGAGCAGTCCTGCCAGGCAGGCGGTCAGGCATTTCCTGATCAATGATTTTCTTCCAACTTTCATACTGAATTCTCCTTTATTCCGCAATAAACAAATCGGACATACTCCGTCGATATTATTATAGACTTTCTACCGTAACATTTACAGTATTTTCCGTCATATTTTCGGCCATTTTTCCGTCGCTGACGCTTGATGATCGTCCGCTGCCTTCCCGATCATCAGGCAAGGAAAAAGCGGATCACATGACCCGCCATTTCTTAAGCTTTTCTTCACGTTCCTTCTTTCCTCCGGGAGGCTGCCAGAAGAACATGCCGCAGGCTGTCGCCAGTTTCTGAAGCAGTGTCCGCAGCCCTGCTGAAGGATTGAATACCGTCATATAGGTATCATTGGAATCATAGGTGATCAGCGCGTCCGCGCCTTCAGCCAGGATGTTCAAATAGATGTTTCTTCCCGGATCAGCGAACAGCTTTACCAGTTCTTCCGGGCTGACATTCTCATTCCAGACCTCGCTGTCGCCCTCACATACCAGCAGATCGTAATAGCAGTTCAGCTTCAGCAGGATCTGGGCGAGATTCTCCTGTATTCTGCTCTTCTGCGGCTGACTGAGGAAATACTTTTCAACCTCAGGATACTGACCGGCGCTATGGGCCGGAACCTGTCTGGGCAGAATGTCGATGACCCAGTATTCCTTCTGAAGAAGCTTTTCGATGCGGTTCTGTTCTTTTCTGCTCTTCATCAGATTTCCTTCATTACCGGACGACAGTCTTCTAGCCGAGATTCTGGTTACCGTTGTTCTTGACGATGACGTCATGGGCTCCGCCTTCAACGATCGAGGTGGCAGACACCAGCGTCAGCCTGGCGTTCTTCTGCAGGTCCTTGATGTTGGTAACGCCGCAGTTGCACATCGTGGACTTGATCTTGCTGATGGTCAGATCGACGTTTTCCTTGAGCGGACCGGCATAGGGAACATAGGAATCTACGCCTTCCTCGAAGGACAGGGCTGATTTTCCGCCCATGTCGTAGCGCTGCCAGTTGCGGGCGCGGTTGGAGCCTTCACCCCAGTATTCCTTGACATACTGGCCGTTGACGATCAGCCGGGCCGTCGGTGATTCGTCAAAGCGGGCGAAATAGCGGCCCAGCATGATGAAGTCGGCGCCCATGGCCAGAGCCAGGGTCATGTGGTAGTCATAGACGATGCCGCCGTCTGAGCAGATCGGCACGTAGATGCCGGTTTCCTTATAGTATTCATCTCTTGCCCTGGCGACTTCGATGACGGCACTGGCCTGTCCGCGGCCGATACCCTTGGTCTCGCGGGTGATGCAGATGGAACCTCCGCCGATGCCGACCTTGACGAAGTCAGCGCCGCTGTCAGCCAGGAAGCGGAAGCCCTCGCCGTCGACCACGTTGCCGGCGCCGACCTTGACGCTGTCACCATATTTTTCTCTTATCCATTCAATGGTCTTCTTCTGCCAGACGCTGAATCCTTCGGAGGAGTCGATGCAGAGAATGTCCGCTCCTGCCTCGATCAGAGCCGGTACCCGTTGCTGATAGTCGCGGGAATTGATGCCGGCGCCGACCAGATAGCGCTTCTTGTCATCCAGCAGTTCATTGGGATTATCCTTGTGGGATTCGTAGTCCTTGCGGAAGACGAAGGCAACCAGCTGCTGACGGTCATTGATGACCGGCAGGGCGTTGAGCTTATGTTCCCAGATCATGTCATTGGCTTCCGAAAGGCTCACGCCTTCCCGGGCATAGATCAGTTTGTCAAAGGGAGTCATGAACTCTCTGACTTTGGTGTCGGGATCCGTCTTTCCCGGGCGGTAGTCACGGGAAGTAACGACACCCAGCAGCCGGCCGTGGGCGCTGCCGTCTTCGGTGACAGCCATGGTGGAATGACCGCTGGCCTTCTTGAGCGCAAGGACGTCCGCCATGGTGGCGTCCGGGGAGATGTTTGAGTCGGAAAGCACGAAGCCGGCCTTGTAGTCCTTGACCTTCTTGACCATTCTGGCCTGGTCCTCAATGCTCTGAGCGCCGTAGATGAAGGACAGACCGCCTTCCCTGGCCAGAGCGATGGCCATGCGGTCATCGGACACCGACTGCATTACGGCGGATACCAGCGGGATGTTCAGCCTGATGGCCTTGTCGTCAGAGCCTCTGTAACGGGTGATCGTCGTGGAAACGTCGACCTTGTCGGTCGTGCAGTTCTCATCTGTGTAGCCGGGAATCAGAAGATACTCTGAAAAAGTGCGGGAAACATCATTCATGTACTGAGCCATTAGCCAAACCTCCCTGTAATTGAATCTATTATACTCATTTTGCCTGCCGTTTTACATATTATTGAGCTTTTTTCATCAGCTGATTTACTGACTCCTCCTTCTTTGTCTGCCGGCCGTTGTGTGCTAGAATTTACTTATGTGCGGAAGATACTTTTTTGCGGAAAACATTGACACTTCCAGGTATCTGAAGATCCTGGAGGAGAAGTATGATCAGCAGGTCCTTGACCTCTGGCAGAAGGGGGAGATCTGCCCCGGTCAGATCGCTCTGGTGGAACTGGATCAGGACTGCGACCTGATGAAATGGAACTACCAGCTCTTTGATCATGTGCTGATCAATACCCGCCTGGAATCGCTGCGCGACAAGGACTATTATCGCGACGATTTCCGGCATCACCGCTGCGTCATCGTGGCTTCCGGATTCTATGAATGGAAAGACGGGCAGCGTCACTACATCACTGCCGCTCAGCCGATGATCTATCTGGCCGGGATCTATCAGAAGACCGACGGTCTTTCCTGCTTTTCCATCATTACCAGGGAAGCAACCTCGACCAGATCCATCCACCACCGGGTCCCCATCGTCCTTGATCATCAGCAGGCGGAAGCCTACCTGAGAAATCAGCTGTCACTGTCGCAGCTTCAGCAGGTTGAACCGGTTTTGGAAATCAGAAAGGAATACGAAAACCTGTCCTTGTTCGATTAGGTTGTATGTTATAATTTAGAAGTTCAGGAGATTACGTTATGAAACTATCAGACAGTTATTTCTATACCTTGAGAGAAGACCCCAAGGATGAAGAATCCGTAAGCGGCATCCTTCTTAACCGCGGCGGCTTCATCCGGAAATCCAGCGGCGGCGTCTACATGTTCATGCCGCTTGGCTACCGGGTCAAGACCAACATTGAAAACATCATCCGCGAGGAAATGAACAAGACCGGCTGTCAGGAACTGATCATGCCCTGCCTGATTCCCGAGGACGTCTATGTGGCTTCCGGCAGAAGGGACAATTTCGGCTCCTCCATGTTCTCGCTGAAGAACCGCTTCGGCAAGCAGATGGTACTGGGCCCCACTCACGAGGAACTGTTCGCCATCGCCGCCGGCATGAAGATCAAGTCCTACAAGGACATGCCCTTCTCGCTGTATCAGATGCAGACCAAGTTCCGCGATGAACCCCGTCCCCGCTTCGGTCTGATCAGAGTCGTGGAATTCGTCATGAAGGACGCCTACACCTTTGACCGCGACCTGGAGGGACTCGACGTCGCCTACCAGAAGATCTTTGACGCCTACAAGCGCATCTTTGACCGCCTGGATCTGGATTACCGGATCGTCCGGGCAGACACCGGCGTAATGGGCGGCCTGCTCTCCGAAGAATTCCAGGCCATCTCCCCGATCGGCGAGGATACCGTGGTACTGTGCGACAGCTGCGACTTCGCCTCCAACATCGAAGTAACCGAAAACATTGAACCGGCAGATGATCCTGAAGAGGAAAAGCAGAGAGAACTGGTTGCCTCGCCCAACTGCACCAGCATGGAAGAAGTCTGCGAATTCCTGCACACCGACCTGAAGAAATCCGTTAAGGCTCTCTTAATGAACGTCGACGGCAAGCTCGTTGTCTTCTTCATCAGAGGTGACCGTGAACTCAATGAGACCAAGGTGCTCAAGCTGTTGGGCGGACAGGAACTGAACTTCGCCAATGACGAACTGATTGCCTCTTCCAATGCCGTTGCCGGGTATACCGGGCCGGTCGATCTGACCGGCTGTCAGATCGTCGTCGACCGCGAAGTGCTGCACATGAAGAACTTCGTCACCGGCGCCAACCGGGAAGGCTACCACTACGTCAACACCAACCTCTCCGACTTCCGCTATGACCTCAGCGGCGACATCGTCAACGTTCAGGAAGGCGACATCTGCCCGCGCTGCGGCGGACGCATCCGCTTCCAGAAAGGCATCGAGGTCGGCAATACCTTCAAGCTGGGAACCAAGTACTCCCAGGCCATGAACCTCTATTATCAGGACGCCACCGGAACCCTGCAGCCCGTGGTAATGGGCTCCTACGGCATCGGCGTCGGCCGTTCGATGGCTGCGATCGTTGAACAGCACCATGATGACAACGGCATCATCTGGCCTCTCAGCATTGCCCCCTACAAGGTCGGCATCGTGCTCATCAACAGCAGGGATGAGACCCAGTGCGCCCTGGCCCGGAAACTCTATGACGAACTGACGGCAAGAGGCATTGAGCCGATCATGGATGACCGCGACGAAAGACCCGGCGTCAAGTTCAAGGACATGGAGCTGATCGGCATCCCGATGCGCATAACCGTCGGCAAGGGCGCTGTGGACGATCAGGTGGAATTCCGTCTGAGAACGGAAAGCGAAAACACCATGCTGACGTCTCAGCAGGCGATAGACAGAGTCATTGAATTATGTAAGCAGTAAAAAAGCCCAATTGGGCTTTTTACTAAGGTATAAATGATCATTCAGTTCATTAATGACCGTCATCGTATCCAGTGACTAACAACTTACTGGCAGTAACAACATATGGGAAATAAACATTCTGAATAAACACGTGTTCTCCAGCCGGGATAAATTCTCCAAAATCTACTTCACCATCTAGATACGTATTATTGTAATCATCATGGAATTCGCGTTCTTCACTTCCAAAAGGAGTTAATAATTTAAAACTAAAGCCAGCACAATTCACCCCTTCTTCAGCTATTACATGGAATTCAACCGAGATCATATATTCGAAATAATAGGTAGCTTCACCCATATATCCCCCCTTTATGATCGGTTCATCAAGTTTTGTCACCGTGGCTGTGATTGAATCAATTATA